>JALGTS010000009.1 GCA_029821255.1 Candidatus Zipacnadia bacterium | reverse complement strand
TACCGTACGATCGGCCCAATACCACGATGCGGCCGTTTGCGATGTGTCCGCAGTGTCAGGCCGAATACGACGATATCAACGACCGCCGCTATCATGCTCAGCCCAATGCCTGCCCGGTTTGTGGTCCGCAAGTAGAGCTTATCGCCGGCGCCGAGCATTACCTCCACGACAAGGCCGTCCGAGAAGCTATTGAGCGACTGATGGCTGGGGAGATTATCGCGATCAAAGGCCTGGGCGGTTTTCACCTGGCCTGCGATGCCACCAACGAAGCTGCCGTCCAGAAGCTGCGCCGGCGCAAAGGCCGCGACCAAAAGCCACTGGCGATAATGTCAGGTTCTCTGAAGGATGTTAAGGCCTACTGCGAACTGACCCCACAAGCACGGGAGCTGCTGACCGGGCCGATCCGGCCGATCACGTTACTGAGAAAAAAAGACTCGGCTATCGCACCGTCAGTTGCACCCGATAGTAAGTATCACGGCGTTATGCTCCCCTATACACCATTGCATCATCTTCTGCTGGCCGACGACCGCCTCCTGGCGCTGGTGATGACCAGCGGCAACCTCAGCGAAGAGCCGCTGGCCACCCAGAATGAGGAAGCCTGCCAGCGCCTGGGGCATATTGCCGACGGATTTCTCCTGCACAACCGCCGCATCAATATCGGCTGTGACGACTCGGTAGTCCGGCCCACCGCATTGGGGCCAATCATTATGCGCCGGGCTCGCGGATATGTCCCCTTCCCCATCAAGCTGAGGCAGGACCTCGGCAGAATCCTAGCAGTAGGTGGCCACCTTAAGAATACCTTCTGCCTGACCGAGGGACATAACGCCTTCCTAAGCCAGCATATTGGCGATTTAGAGGACGCTAAGACCCTAGGCTATTTTCAATGGTGTGTGGATCACCTGCAGAAGATACTACGCATCAGGCCTGAGCTGGTTGCTCACGACCTCCACCCCGCCTACCTGAGCACGCGCTACGCCCAACAGCTTGCCGAGGAGCAGGGCCTGGAGGCGGTCGCCGTGCAGCACCACCATGCCCACATCGCCGCCTGCATGGCTGAACACGGCGTTGCGGGGCCAGTGCTGGGAGTGGCTTGCGATGGAACCGGCTATGGAGCCGACGGCACGGTCTGGGGCTGCGAGATCCTCATTAGCACCTACGATGATTACACCCGCGTAGCCCATCTGGACTACGTGCCGTTGCCCGGCGGCGAACAAGCTATCAGCCAGCCCTGGCGCATGGCCGCAGTATACCTGGACCGCCAGGGGCTACTGGATGCAGACATTGAGTTTTGCCGTAATCTGGATACCGCCGCCTGGCGCCTGCTCAGCCAGATGATAGAAAAGGAGATCAACTGTCCGCTCGCCTCCAGTGCCGGGCGGCTCTTCTCGGCAGTTTCAGCGCTGGTAGGACTGTGCCCGGTTGAAGCCTATGAGAGCCAGTCGGCTATAATGCTGGAAGCTGCCGCTACCAACACCGATGGTGTCTATGATTACGAAATCGCTCGCGATAATGACATGCTCATTATGCAGCCCGGCCCGATGTTCGGTGAAATCGTGAATGACTTGCAGACAGGTACTCCCATAGGCCAGATTTCAGCTCGCTTCCACAATACATTTGTGCAGATGCTGGCTGAAACAGCTCGACAAGTGGCTGATGAGACTGGTATCGGTCAGATCGCGCTGTCCGGAGGCACTTTCCAGAACGAGCTGGTGCTGTTTGGGCTGTACCACCAGCTTACTGAGGCAGGCTTTGAAGTGCTTATTCACCAAGAGACGCCGCCCAATGACGGGGGCTTAGGGCTGGGACAAGCGGTGGTAGCTGCAGCCAAGAAGGGATAGCTATGTGCGTGGCGCTGCCGTGCAAATTGATTGAGATAGACGGCAACCAAGGCATCGCCGAGCTCGGTGGCAGCCGGGTCAAGACGCGTCTGGATATGCTGCCCGACGTCCAGATCGGCGACTATGTGCTGGTCCATGCCGGCTTTGCTATCGAGAAGGTAGATGAAGAAGAAGCTCACAGAACCCTGGAGATGCTGGATGAGATCGGTTGGTGGGAGAGCTTCGAGCAGAGATGAAGTTGATAGATGAGTTTCACAACCCACAGAAGGCGTATCGGTTGGCTCAGCAGATAGAAGAAGTTGTTGACCAGCCCCTGGCCTTTATGGAGGTCTGTGGCACCCACTCACACGTTATTGCTCGCCATGGGCTGACCCAGATGCTGCCTCCACAGCTCCGGCTTATCTCGGGACCGGGCTGCCCGGTATGTGTGACCCCTCAGGAGGTAATTGATGCCGCCATCCAGCTTGCCCGTGAGGGCCTCTGGCTGGCGGTCTTTGGCGATATGATGAAGGTGCCAGGTAGCGACGGCAGTCTTGACGAAGTAAGAGCCACAGGCGGGCAGGTACAGGTGGTATACTCGCCTATGCAGGCAATTGAGTGGGCCCAGGAAAATCCTGACGAACAGATTGTCTTTATGGGCGTGGGCTTCGAGACCACAGCGCCCAGCGTGGCGATCTGCATTAGCGAGGCCAACGAGCTGGGCCTGACTAACTTCAGCGTGCTCGTCGCTCACCGTCTTATTCCGCCAGCTATGCAGGCTCTCATAGCCCAGCCCGATGTGCAGATTGACGGCTTCTTGTGCCCAGGCCACGTCAGCGCTATCATTGGTGTCCATCCTTACCAGCCGTTAGCCGAGCAAGGCATTCCCTGTGTGGTGGCCGGCTTCGAACCACTTGACGTGCTCCAGTCGCTATATATGCTGGCGCAAATGTGCCGCGAGAATAAGCCCCAAGTACTCATCCAATACGACCGCGTAGTAAAACCGGAGGGTAATCCGACCGCGCTGGCCAAAATGAACGAAGTCTTTGAGGTCACTACCACCCGCTGGCGTGGATTAGGCGAGATTCCCGCCAGCGGCCTGCGTACCCGCGACAGCTACGCCCGGTTTGATGCACAAAAGCGCTTCGCCCTGGAACTGAAGCCAGTGCCTGAGCCACCCGGCTGTCAGTGCGGAGCAGTGTTGCGCGGTGCAGTACAGCCGACTGAATGCCCCCTCTTCGGCACTGCCTGCCGGCCAGATCATCCGGTCGGCCCGTGTATGGTCTCCTCTGAGGGGGCCTGCGCCGCCGTCTACCGTTATCAGATCCCCACCACTACGCCGTCACCGACTTAGTCAACCCGAAAAGCCTATTGGAGATCTCCATTAGCTTATGAAAAACCCTAAACTTATCACCCTTAGCCATGGCGCCGGCGGGCTGCTGTCCCAGCAGCTTATCACCCAACAGTTTGCTCCGCTTCTGGAGCACGCTGGCCAGGCCTTGAATGATGCTGCCGTCATAACTATCAACGGCACTAAGATAGCGTTCTCCACTGACTCGTTTACTGTCTCACCGCTCTTCTTCCCGGGCGGAGATATCGGTTCTCTGGCCATTCACGGCACGGTCAATGACATAGCGATGATGGGCGGAATTCCCCAGTACATCTCTCTGGCGCTTGTCATAGAAGAAGGCTTCTCGGCCGACGATCTGGACCGCATAGTTCAATCAATTGCAGAAGCTGCCGACCGCTGCGGCGTGGTCGTGGTCACCGGCGACACCAAAGTGGTTGAGCACGGCGCTGCTGACGGCTTGTTCGTGAATACCTCTGGGCTGGGGGAGATTCCTGTGCGGGCCAATGTGGAGCCGAAACGGGTAGCAGTCGGCGATGCGCTACTCATAAACGGGACTATTGCCGACCACGGCATCGCCGTAATGTGCGCGAGAGAGAAGCTTGACGTCAGTACAGAGATACTCAGCGACTCAGCGCCGGTGTCCGAAATCACCAGCAAGCTCATTGCCGAGCTGGGCGAGAAAGTCCACGCCTTGCGTGACCCAACTCGCGGGGGGCTGGCGAGCACGCTCAACGAAATCGCAGCTCAAGCCGGTGTGACCGTGGAGATTGACCAAGCGGCACTGCCCATACTGCCGCAAGTGGCCGGCGTCTGCGAGATACTGGGGCTAGACCCGCTGCAGGTAGCCAGCGAGGGCAAGGTGCTGGCCTTTGTGGACGGTTCAACCGCTGACGAGGCTCTGACTGTAATGAAGTCGTGCGACGGTGGCCAGCAAGCAGCTATTATCGGGCAAGTAACCAGCGCCAACTGGCCGCAGGTGTGCCTACGTACTCCCCTGGGGACCACGCGCGTCGTGGAGATGCCGCCCGGCGAGATACTACCCCGCATCTGCTAACAAGGTGCACCCATAACAACAATTTACAAATCCGTGAACTTCTTGACAACTTCCGCTGTTTGTGCTATCATTATAATAACTGAAGATTGCTTGCCCGACTTATCTTCATATGACGAAGGTGAATTGACAGTGCAAAAGCGCTTGCACGAACTCTGGTATGACGAAGAAGCTGTCGTTACCGTTGAGTATGCCCTGTTACTTAGCGTCCTTGTAGTGGGGATGGCCGGTGTCTGGCAAATGCTCAGAGCCGCCATAGCGGATGCTGTTGCTGATGCTGCCGACGCCATATCCAGTGGAGGTATTACACCCTCAGGGTAGTAGACTGCCCTTTCTGCCAATCAGCTATTTCCGGGGGCATCGTGTAGTGCCTCAGTGATAGCTTTCGCCAGGGCAGCCATACCCTGCTCAATGTCCTGACCCAGCTCAATACGTAGCACCCCTCCACCCCGCTGCTGCAACACCGCGAAATCTCCTAAGGCCTGCGCTTCCTTGAGCGTAGCGAAGTCATATTCCTTTCCGGGAATGGGCACGGCCGTGTCATCCTCGGCCACAAGCTGCAGGAACAGGCCGGTGCTTGGACCTCCTTTGTGAAGCTGACCCGTCGAATGGAGAAAGCGGGGACCATGCCCCAACGTCGCGGGCACTTTCAGCGTGTCGCGGATCTCCCCTCTAATCCGATCGAGCAGTCGGTCAGTATCCGGCTTTCGTGGCAAGTAGGCCATAATTGCCACATAGTCACCAGCTTCGGCCCGACCAAAGAGTTGCCTCAACGCGTCGGTAGCCGAGTCAGCACCCGGCGCACCATAAAACCTCAGAGGCTCTTCCACGACATCAGGTCTAAACTGCGGCAAGCGGCCAGCCTGGGCATACTCATTCAGCATTTCCCGGGTCTTGTCCTTACTCTCCCGGACATTAGGCTCATCAAAAGGATTGATGCCCAACAGCACACCGACCAGCGCAGTGGCCATCTCCCAGCGGTACATCTCCTGCCCAATTGAATTGACCTCCGCCAGTTCTATATCAACCACCGGGTGGCCTGTGGCGGCCAGCTCCCTAATCAGAGGGCTAAATCGCTCATCACCCACCAGGTGCATATGAACAAATAGTCGATCATCCCCGTACACCTCTGGTTCCCCCAGAGGCTCACGGACGACCGGAATCAGCCCTTTGCCCTGTTTTCCGGTACTTTCGGCCAGCAACTGCTCAGCCCAGTCGGCAAAGCTTTCTAACTCAGCAGGAGCCAGGAAGGTAATCTTGTCCCGGCCCAACTCGTAGCATGCACCTAACACCGCCCCCAGCCGTAGGCCGGGATTCTGCTCCGGGGGTACCGATGGGCCACAGGCTGCCGCCATCGCTTGCCCACCCTCAAGAATCTGCCCGATAGGTAGACCAGCCAGCGCCGCCGGTACCATACCAAAGTACGACAGCACTGAATAACGCCCACCCATGTCAGGCCAGTTTTCAAAGGTGGCCCGCAGGCCGCGCTGGTTGGCAATCTCTATCAGGGGACTATCAGGATCAGTTATCACCACAAAATTCTGGCCCGCCTGGTCCCCGACGACCTGGCCAACGTGTTCATAGAAATATTCAAAGAATGACAGCACTTCAGTCGTTGTTCCCGACTTGCTGGCTACAATAAACAGGGTACGCTCAAGCTCAACCGCGTCAGTAATGCGCTGGACCTCAGCAGGCACTGTACTATCCAGAATCTCAAGAGATGGGTAGCCGTCTTTACCATCTATAATGCGCGTAAGCGCCCAGGCGCCCAGGCTACTCCCTCCCATCCCCAGCACGACTACATGCTCAAAGCCCTCCTGGCGAATCTCCTGAGCGAACTGAGCAAGCTCGCCGACCCGGGGTAGGCATCGCTGGGGCAGCCACAACCAACCCAACCGGTTTTCGATTTCCTTCTGCTCGCCACGCTCGGAGCTCCACAGGCTGGCATCTCTGTCCCAGATCCGCGAGGCATACCGCTCAGCACTCATTCTTTGTACCACCGCCTGAACCTGGGCTATTTGCTCATCGGTTCCGACCCAACTTTGCTTATTGATCACGTCTATATCACTCTCTCATTTGGTTGACACACAGATACCCGGTGCAGCGCTTTTACTCTTCCCCATCTTTCTCGCTGCTGGAGAGCACCTCGTCCATACTGCCAGAGCGGTATCCCGCCAGATCAACCGTAACATAGGCAAAGCCCACTCCCTGCAACGCCGCCACTACCCGTTTGCGCACCGGGTCTTCCATCAGCCGCGCCAATTCTTCGGCCAGCACCTCTATACGCGCCAGCCGGCCATGATGGCGCACCCGCAGTTGCTGGAAACCCAGCTTGCGTAGGGCCTCTTCGGCCGCCTCTATTTGCTGCAGCTTCTCGCCCGTAATCGCTTCTCCGTAGGGAATCCGAGTAGCTAAGCAGGCATTGACCGGCAGATTCCAGGTCGGCAAGCCGAGCTGATGCGACAGCGCACGCACCTCGGCCTTAGTCAGCTCTGCCTCCACCAGCGGCGCCCGTACCCCTAACTCCTCGGCGGCCTGCTGGCCGGGGCGGTGCTGGCTTAGATCGTCAATCTGCTCGGCATGAGCCACCCAGGCTAGGCCCTCGCGCTGAGCGATCTGCTGCATCTGCTCAAACAAAGCCCGTTTACATAGATAGCAGCGTTCAGGGGAATTGCCTGCAAATCCGGCCAGGGCAAGGTGATCAATGTCGAAAGTAATATGTCGGGCGCCTAACCGCTCGGCGACTGCCGCCGCTTGCTCCAACTCCCAGCTACTGTAAAGCGGAGAGTGGGCAGTGGCCGCGACGGCCTGCTGATTGAGCACCTCCACAGCAACTGCTAACAAGAAGCTACTATCCACGCCCCCCGAGAAGGCTACCAGCACACTACTCATATCCGCCAGTATCTCGCGCAGCCTATTTAGTTTTTCCGTAGCCCTATCCGGCATTGCTATTCTCACCTGTGCCTGTGGAACACCATATTCGACAGGACAGTCCATTTGCCCTTGCCTTCATTGGGCCAAACGGCGCGCACCTACTGCTGTGCAACCCGTGAACTTCAGTGATGCGAGTACTTACGGTATCGCAGTAGAGCCGGGACCTTGTTGACAACACTGTGGTGATATGATATACTATGTGTAAAGCTTTGTCTAAGAATAGTAGCTTAAAGCTGCCACAGATACAACAATAAGTCGCTGCACCGCTTCGCAAGCTACAACCGCAGCAGAGCTGGTAACCGCGATGCAGGCCCTGGGCGACATATTTTACTGGTGGCACGGACTTTCCGGACACTTGCGGATTGTTTATGTTGCCGTTAGTGTTATCGTTGTAGGTGCATTGGGCATTGCATTATACCACGGCTATTCCGGGGCGGTACCACTATCTCCAACTGATATCGCTCAGACTCGGCGTGCTCTGCCACCTTTGCACTCCTCCAGCATATTGTCCCTGCCTCTTCCCGGGACCCAGCAGCGCAAACGAGCTGAAGCCGCACGACTTTTGGAAAGCGTTCTATCCGACTACGACTACATCGCTGCCGCCCGGGCGACCTTCGCTATAAGTCCTGTTGAGACCGAAACGGACCAGGCGGTACACCTTTCGTTGCAATTACGGTTCCAACCTGCCTCCATACTGCCAGATAACTGGCTGGATAACTTGGTCACTTTCGTTCTACATACTGTCCCCGGCTTACAGCCAGCCGATCTGCTCATTACTGACAGTCATGGTGAGCTCCTTTACGCCAGCGGCCAAGCAACCCCCATTGCAGCCAGCTTGGTTTCTGTTTCTCTCTCCCCTCCCGCCCCGGTCTCCGAATCCAAAGCCGTCTTCAAAATCCCGTCAGTCGCCTGGGGACTGGCAGCACTGATAGCTACTATTCTGACCGCCTTATACTTATTGCAGACTCGCCGAGGCGACCAGCAAGACCAAACAACCAGCACGCCCGCAGCCAGCCGACCATCCCAACTCCACCAGTTTCTCAGTGGATTAGACACTGACCAGATTACTTCACTGGGCCAAGGGGAACGTCCCGAGATAGAGACCACCATTCTGCATCACGTACCCAACCCGAAAATAGCGGCTGCGGCCTGGCAGCAGATGAACGTTCTACCAAAGAGTTTGTCCGAGCCAACGCGACCGCTGCGGAAAGAAATCTTAGTTTCATTCACCAAGGCGCTACGCAGTAAATTGGCAGAGCAGCAAAATAACCTCGGTAATGGTGGTGAGCACAGTGAAAGAACGGCTGCTCAAAAAAGCAGACATAGACCAGAAGGGCCTGTGGGTAAGGCCGGTGCGATTTGAATCAGGCTTCGGTCACGACACCGACCTCGCGAACAACCCGGTAGGCGGCGACGGCACTGCACCCGTCCCTGCTGACCTGCAGGGTGAATCAGCGCAGAGGGCGCGTATCAGAAATCTGCTTCACGATCTGACCACCCAACTGGCCCACGACAAAGAGCGCCTGCTGGAGGAGCTCCAGCCCCATATTGTTCGGTTGGCTATCGCCATCGCCGAGCGCATCGTCGCTGCCGAGATCCGCCAGGACCGGCGGGTTGTTGAGCGCACCGTCAAAGCCGCCCTGGAGGACCTGGCCTGTCACGGAGAATTGCAGGTGCGTGTCCATCCTGACGATCAGCCAGTCGTGCAAGAAATCCTACAAACCGACGAAACCCTGCTGGGACGACTCTCTAACCTGCGTGTAATCGCCGACTCCAGTATTGAGCGCGGCGGCTGCATTGTGGAAAGTGATTACGGGGTCGTTGACGCCGATATTCCCACCCAGTTTGCTCAGATTGGGCGCAGCCTACTGACACACATAGCGCAGTAGGCAAGCCCCCGAGAGTTACTATGTCCACACAATCTATAGTTGATAACCAGGTCCGGCAACTTGAGCACTTGGTTGAGCAGGCGCGAACTGCCAGCCGGTTCCGGCGAGCCGGAACGGTAGTGGAGATTTCTGGCTTGACAATCGTCGCGCGCGGCCCGGCTGCGCAGATTGGTGAACTGTGTGCCCTGCAAATAGGTGGCAAGGATGATCCGATTTACGCGCAGGTAGTGGCCTTCCGCGAAAATCAGACTATTCTGCTGGCGCTCGGTTCGCTGCAGGGCGTCGAGCCAGGCTGCCGCGTGGTGGCTATCGGGCAGCAACTGCAAATCGGCGTAGGGCCACAGATGCCGGGGCGGGTAGTAGACTGTTTTGGCCGAGCGCTGGATGACCAAGGCCCCATCCCTGTCCACAGCCATCGGGCGCTGGAAAACACTCCGCCACCGCCACTAAAGCGTCGCCGCATAACTGAGCCACTGTGGGTGGGAGTGCGCGCCATTGACGGCCTGCTCACCTGTTGCCAAGGGCAGCGACTGGGTATTTTCGCTGGAGCTGGCGTCGGCAAGAGTATGCTGCTGGGGATGATTGCCCGCAATAGCAGCGCTGATGTTAACGTAATTGCGCTCGTCGGCGAACGCGGGCGAGAAGTTCTTGATTTCCTGGAGCGTGACTTGGGCGAGGGCCTGGCCAAATCCGTCGTGGTGGTAACGACCTCCGACCAGCCCCCACTACTGCGGGTGCACACCGGGCTGGCCGCTACCACCATTGCCGAATATTTCCGGGACCAAGGCGCTAATGTTCTATTGCTGATGGACTCGTTGACCCGCCTGGCACGTGCCCAGCGTGAAGTCGGCCTGGCGGTCGGGGAGACGCCTACCACCGGTGGCTATCCGCCCTCACTGTATACTATGCTCCCCAGGCTCCTGGAACGGGCCGGAGCCACGCCGCAGGGCACTATAACCGGATTTTACACCGTACTGGTCGAACAGGACGACATCTATGACGCCGTCGGCGATGCTGCCAGTGCCATTCTTGATGGGCGGATCGTGCTCTCACGAGAGTTGGCCGAAGCAGGCCACTATCCGGCTATTGATGTCACTCGCTCGGTTTCACGGCTAATGGACGATGTTGTTGAAGCCGACCATTGCCAGGCTGCAGCTCAGTTCCGCTCCCTATTAGCAGCCCGTAACGAGGCCCAGGACTTGATAGACGTAGGGGCATATACCCGAGGCAGCGACCCACGGGTAGACCGCGCCCTAGCGTTGCGCAGCGAGATGAACCGATTCCTACAGCAGCGTCCTAATGAGTACACGGCCCCTGATCGTACCCGCCAACAGCTGATAGAATTAATGAAGATGTAAGCAACACCAGATGAACAAACATCTCGCCCGAATAAGCATAATCCTGAATCACCGCGCAGCCCGCGAACAGCTATGTCAGCGACGAGCGGCAATCTGCCGCCGACTGATGCACGCAGCCGAAGCCAGATTGGATAGACTGCGCTGGGAGCAAGTCACCTTGCATGCGGCCCTAAGCAGCCAGAGCTCAGCCACTGCTCACTGGCACCAGCAACGTCAGCGCGCACTGGCTGACCTGGATCGGCGCATGAAACGAATCCAGCGCATACATCAGCGACTCAAACAGCGGGCCTCCCGCAGACACGCCGACTTGGTTAATGCTACCCAGTTGCGACGTGCTGCCGAAAGGGCTATCACCCGCCTGCAGCAGCACGCTGCACAGATTGCCTACCGTAGCCAGCAAAAGCAATTCTACGACCTGGTGCGCACTATGCAAGCCATTCCCAATCCCAACTTCAATGTTACTCGCGCCTGACACCACATATCAAAGGCCGCAGTTCCCTGGCATCTGGCAGTTGGGCAGCCAGGAGCGAGAGGCATTGCAGGACCGGTTGCCCGGGATAGCCGAGGCGCTGAGCCGCGTCAGCCGCAGCTATCTGGGCACTGATATCACCGTCGGTACCCCTCAATTGCTCTGGCAGCGCTCTGAACTGGCCAAGATTGAAGAAATTGGCGGACCCACACTAATCTCGCACTTTGGCGATTCCCACCAGATGGTCACAAGGATGCCCCGGCCCCTGGCCGCGCGCTGCGTCGGCCCATTGCTGGGATATTCGCCGAAACTGGAGCCCTCCCCCGAAGAACTGACCCGGGTGGACCTGGCCATCTTGCAGCCATACCTGGAAGCACTGGCTGACAGTGCCCTCGGTGTGCTCTTTGGCAGCCACGGCCGCCACCAGATGCTACTCGCTGGCGGTCCGCAGCCCCCGCTTGTCTCGGAAAGCTTTGCTATAGCAGTCCCCCTGTGGTCAAGCACCAGCCCGCACAGCATAATGATGGCAATACCGACCGTAGCCTGGCACAATAACCATACAGCTAATACCGACCCTATCAGGCTCAAGCACAGCCAACTGTACGCCCTTCCGGTGCAACTGGAGGCTATCCTGCCTGCTCCATCACTGGAATTGGCCGAACTGCAGACAATGGCGCAGGGAGATGTCCTGCTGTTGCCCAACGGCTCTAAAATGATTGTGCACCTACAAGTCGCCGGCCGGACGCTCGCTGCCGGGCAGCCAGGTGCCCAAGGCCGTCAGCTTAGCGTACGCCTACTGGAGACAAATACTTACAGCGGAAGCCAGACAGCTATGAAAAAGTATCCCAACACTACGCCCCAATCCGAGCAGCCACTGCCCTCAGCCCAATCGCTCGAGGCCATACGTACAGATGAAACGAGCTTGGAATCGCCTGGTACAATTCCTGTCCAGCTTCAGATCCGGCTAGGCCAAGTGGTTATGTCACTGGGTGAATTGCAGGAGCTTCGCGCTGGGGCGGTAGTATCCCTGGGCCGTAATCTGGATGACCCAGTTGAGATTCTGGCGGGCAATAAGCTGGTCGCCCGCGGCGAGATCGTAGCGGTCGAAGACCAGCTCGGCGTCCGTATCCTCCAAGTAGCTAACCCAGAGCAGGTCCAGTCCGAAGCTGCCCAGTAGTGCCTACCTCTGCTAAACGTAGCTACCTGCACAGGTCTATCATTATCTGGCTACCGATTACTGGCTGCGGGCACGGCCTGCTTGGTAGTCCAACG
>JALGTS010000316.1 GCA_029821255.1 Candidatus Zipacnadia bacterium | reverse complement strand
AGATTGACATCTCCAAGGCACGGGCGATAATAGGCTATGAGCCGCAGAACGATATCTTCCGTATTATTGACCGGGCTATTGCCTACCGGCAAGGCCATAGCGAGTGAACCGCAGACTTCGAACTTTAAGATAGGAGGTTGTTTATTATGCGCCAATTCCACCACGTAGGCATACCGACCGACGAGGAGCAGCCCGGAGAAGTGTACGTTGAAGATACTAAGGTCTGGGTCACTGACCCTATGGAGCATCCCTACCGGATTGAGTTTCTGAGATATGAGCCTGACTCCCCGGTGACCGGGCCACTGCGCGAGTTGCCTCATCTGGCCTTCGAGACGGACGACATTCAGCGCGAACTCAAGGGCAAGCAAATTATATTGGAGCCTTTCGAGCCTATGGAAGGCTTAACCGTAGCATTCATACTACAAGACGGCGCAGTATTTGAGTATATGCAGTGGGAGAACGAATAGAAACTACCCAGTATGAAGGAGTGGTTTTGCTATGGACCTTCAGGATAAGGTCATAATCGTCACCGGGGGGACCTCGGGCATTGGCGAGGCGTGCAGTCGGCATTTCAGTGAACTGGGGGCCAAAGTAGCAATAGCCTCCAACCAGCCGGAGGCGGGGGCAGCACTCGCCAACGAACTTGAAGCCAATGGCCGCCAGGTACGATTCATTGAGACTGATGTCTCGGTGGAAGAAGATATTGAGAAGCTGGTTGATGAGACCCTTGACGCCTTCGGGCGAATTGACTGTCTGCACAGCAACGCGGGCGTATGGCTGGAGGGAACGGTCAAGGATTTTACCGAAGATGACTGGCAAGCAATTATGGGCGTCAACGTCAAGGGGAACTTCTTGCTGCTTAAGCATGTAGTGCCAGTGATGGAGGAACAAGGCAAGGGAGTAGTGCTCATCACCACTTCCGTGGCGGCCTTCGTGGGCTTCCCCGCCCATGCGCTGTATTGCGCCTCCAAAGCTGCCCTGGAGGCACTGATTCGCTGCCTGGCTACTGACCATGCAGGCGTTATACGCGTGGTCGGGGTCTGCCCGGGTACCATTGACACCCCGATGCTGCGAGCCAGTTGCGCCGGGTGGGATACACCTGAAGAGGAACTCTTAGCCCAGGTAGCTCAGAAGATTCCGGTGCGGCGCCTGGGCCAGCCTGAGGACGTGGCCAAGGTGGCTGCTTTTTTGCTCAGCGACGACGCCGGCTATATCAACGGTAGCTCGGTAATGCTGGAGGGCGGTACCCTCGCGCTGCCGCCGTGGTGAGCGACAGAACTGCTGCTGTGCAGTTCGTGACGCTGATAGTGGACTTTTAAAAGTAGCTGTGCCTCAGCGCTTTGGCCTACGAAACTTGCGGGCGGCGCAAGGTAATCAAGGCCAGCTCCGGGCGACAGTTTGAACGGACCAGCGGTGAAATCATATCCAACCCTCGGCTGACGCACATCTACCCGGGTATAAAGTGATATGCTGGATTTCTGCACGGGTCGGCACCATGAATACCGGCATCCGCCCTAGCCCCCCAGTCAATCCCGACCACACTGCCCCGGCAAATTGAACAGCCACCACATACCGGAAAGAGCAGAAGGATGGCATAACTGCAACAGGCGGGGAGGTTAAACTCCCCGCCTGTGCTAGGTTCAGTTTGCGGCTAGCTTCTTATTAGAACGCCGCAGATTGAATGAGCTTGACATTGTCGGCCCGGGGGCCTTTAGCGTCCTGAGCAACATCAAACTCGACTTGGTCCCCCTCGTTCAGGTTACGGTAGCCGTCACCGAGGATAGCGGAGAAATGTACAAATATATCCTCCGAGCCCTCGGTCTCGATGAAGCCATAACCTTTGTCACCGTTGAACCACTTGACTGTACCTGTCGACATAAAAAGCACCTCCTTTACCAGTATTGGCCATGTGTTTGTCGGTAGCCAAGCCTGAAAGGGGTGCTTCTCTCCAGGAAACCGATCGGTTGACACTCTAGCCGGCTCTCAATACACAACTGCACTCTATCGCACCGAGTTGCAGTGGGGCGCGGGGTAGCCTTCTGCCGGTTGAGGTTATTACCCCATGTAGGGATTCTCACGCTCAGACGAGCTTGACCAAACCACGCAAGTTTAATGATACATCATTATCGGGAAAATGTCAAGCTGTTCGCCGAGGTCGCCGAGAAGATTCCGGTGCGGCGTCTGGGCGAGCCTGAGGACGTGGCCAACGTGGCTGCTTTTTTGCTCAACGACGAC
>JALGTS010000315.1 GCA_029821255.1 Candidatus Zipacnadia bacterium | reverse complement strand
TGCATTGGGTTAGTAGCTGGATATCTGTGGGCTGTGGACTTGCCTGGCACCGCTTGACTGTGGTTGGCTTGGTTCAGGTTGAGACAAATACTGGCGTGACAATCCGCGCCCTGCTATGGCGGTGGGGCGTGCACGTTGTTAGGGGTGATTCTTGATGTCGGCATCCAGCGACCTAGGTAGGCTTCGGCTGGAGCCATCTGGCCCTGTTGTCGCCGGCTCTCGTGGCACCTGGCGGCTGGTGTATATGGTTGGCGCACGGGGCATCGCGCCGGGCGGAGGAGTAAAAATACTGCCGCCTCACCAGGGCAAGATCATCTGGGAGATCGGTAAGGTGACGGCCGTTGCCTCCCGCCCCGACGTCAGTTGCGAGGTGCAAACTAAGAACGTCTACCCGCAAACCTTCCATTGGCTTCAGCCCCCCGAGATCATCGTCAAGACCTATGGTGCGCGGCTCGAGCCCGGCGATGAAATCGTGGTCACCATAGGCGAGCCCGGTGGCTACGTCAGCGGCTTCTTTCGCCGATCAAAGGTCCCCGAGATAGCAGTTCCCCACGTCTGGTTTGAGCTTTATGTTGATACTGAGGGCAACGGCGATTACGTTGTGCCGCCACAGGGAGCCGACGGCTATCAGCGGGTGGATGAGATCCCCTCGGTGGACATCATCGGGGCTGAGCCTGACCACTTTACGGTAGTGGCGCGCCAGCCAGCACGCCCGGGGGCAGCGTCGTGCTTGGTCATCTGCGCCCGCGATAAGTACGGCAATCGCGCTCAGGACTACCGTGGCCAGCCCAAGTACGATCCACCCAGCGCGGCGACTCCGCCTGATTTCCACCCAGCAGCCGAAGGTAGTATTGAGGTGGAACTCAGCGGGGATACGCCATGCGGCCAACGCATTACCGTCTATGATCCGAAGCAAGAGCTAATCGGCACGAGCAATCCAGTTTGCCCCGAGTTTGCTGAACCTTATCACATCTATTTCGGTGACCTACACGTGGTCCCCGGTCGCGGCGCCCCCTATAGTAGTAGCCCCAGTGATTATCCCACCTCCTATCGTTACGCTCGTGACGTCGAAGGCTTAGACTTTGCAGTGACGACAGTCAGTGCGCCCAACCAGCAGGTCTGGGAGCAGGACCTGGCTGTGGATGCTCAGTTCAATGAGCCTTACCGGTTCGTCACCTTTCCAGCTATGGAGTTCCAGTTTGCCACCGGCCACAAAAACGTTTACTTTCCCATGGCTGCCCCGCCCCTGCTGAAGGCAGATACCGCCCGGCAGTTGTTTGAGGCAATCGGCGATACCCAGTGCATGGTCGTAACCCACAATCCCAACTGTTATTCAGAAAGTCGTCCTAACAGCGGCTGGGGCGCCTGTGACTTTGACACCATCAACCCCCGCTATGAGCGGCTAATTGAGATCTGCCAGAATCGCGGCTCCTTTGAGGTAGACGAGGTGGGTGGGGTTGTGTATCTGGGCGGCCAGGGCTGTTCAGTGCAGGACGCGCTGGCTCGCGGGCTGCGGCTGGGCTTTGTCGGGGGTACAGGCACCCATGTGGGACTGGCCGGCGAACACCGTAGTGCGCTCGCCGGACTGGATCCCGAGGAGATTGTAGTAGGTGGATTCACCGGGGTGCTTGCCGAGGAATTGACTCGCCAGTCGTTGTGGGAGGCATTGGGTGCCCGTCGCTGTTATGCCACGCTGGCCTCCCATATCCTGCTTAGCGTCAAGCTCAACGGCCACTGGATGGGCTCGGAGCGCAATCTGGACATCAAGGTGGCCGGTGCCCGCGAGCTGGAATCGGTGGAGATTGTGCGCAATAATCGAACCGTAGCGCGGTTCGACTGTGATGGAGTGCTCTTTGAGCAAAGCTGGACAGACAGCGAGCCGCTGGCCAGCATTCCCAAGCTCGGCGATTCTGCGACTGTGTTCTACTATGTGCGTGTCACGCAGCGCGACCGGCGCATGGCCTGGTCCAGCCCGATTTGGGTAACCCTTGGTCAGTGAGTACAGGGCGGAATTCAGGCTGCCGGAGCGATAGTACGCGAGTAGCTTGTGTCCGTGGGGGAGGATGAACTATACTGAAGGTAGGTTATACGGGCTCGTCAAGCTCAGGCTGCAGATTGCCGATGTTGTGATAAGCACATCGTCGTCGCACTGTGCTTGCTCACTGAGGATGGGGGAGTGGCAAATGAGAAGATCACGGTTGGCGTTGGGGATGGCCGTGGCGGCGCTGCTGCTGTCGG
>JALGTS010000314.1 GCA_029821255.1 Candidatus Zipacnadia bacterium | reverse complement strand
CGCGGCGTAGGGCGCTTGCGTGGGCTGCTTGCAGAAGATGTCAAAGCACCTAGTTAATCGCGCTTCGATCGATCGTAATGAGCTCGCACTATCACCCCCTTCGTCGTCCGAAACATTGATTTACGTTGCTTAGAAGGACATAAAACTAGCAATTTTCCCTGTTTGATGGGAGGACCTGCTCTGTGACCCCTCTCTTTGACCTACGACACTACACCGCCGGGAAGCGACTCCCAAACCGTCTGTGCTGTTCAGACTGCCAGTCTCGGTTCCATGTCCAGCTTTCTGGAAAGGGATGTCTGTCGGCACAGGTAGAGCAATGCTCATCCACCAGCCACTTATGGAGATCGTCGAGCTTCATCCCTCCAATACCGTAGTTGTGTAAGGTGCACCAGAGCGTTTTCCAGCCGGCTGTAGGAAGCCCCAGCATCACCGCAGGGATTCCAGAGGAGCCAAGTGCCAGAAAGAGGTGTCTACAGGTCTTCAGTACACGTGTAGGATCAAGATCGCGCAGCCCAATCCTCACCACATTGGCGATCTCGTCCTGATCGTTGTCTAGGTCGATTCCTAGTGACATCGCCATCACGCGGATCATACGCTTCTCTTCGTCAATAGAGGGCTCGGCATCCTCGATATCAGCCAGCAATCTGAGAGCAGTGGATCGATCTCTCTCCAGGGAGTCAAGCAGTCGTTTGCATACCTCATGTTTTGGGATCTGCTCGGCTTGCTTGCGAGCCCACTCCATTCGCTTATCAAGACTCACCGATTGCTGCATATCTGCAATGTGAAGGGAGCTATTGATAAGCAGGCTGGCCAACTCCCAGTCCTCAAGTTTGGCAGCGATGGAAATGGCTGCACCAGCTAGGGCTTCCAACCGTTGCTCCCAGAAAGCGACGGCTTGGGTCATCCCTTCTGATCGAAGCCGCACCAGAAAGTTGACCATTTTGAAAAGCACTCCGGCGGTGTCACGGGCAACAAGGTAGAATTCCCCATTTTCTGCTGCCAAATCTAGCAGTCTCATGCAGTGCTGATACCGAACCACAACACTCCGTGCTGCTTCTGCTCGTGTGGGGTTGAGCATCATGGCCCAGAACGGATCAGCCATTCCGCGATCAGCTGTTACCTCATAGAGCTTCGTGTTGAGGTAGAGGTTGTAATCGTGCTCAATGGCGGCGTGGAGAAGCGCGATCCGTCGCTTCAGAGCAGCGTGAATCCGGAGCTGAGCTGGCCCGCTACGACACAAGGCCTTCTGTTCTGCCGCAAAGCGCAGCTCAACCTGGGGAAGCAACTCTTGCTTGTCAATGCTACGATAGTTCTCTATTGCAAGTAGTTCAGCCATTTCAAGAGCTGAAACTTTTGCGAAGAGAGGAGCAGTTTTGTCTTTGAGTATCTCAGTGATCAACGCTTTCGCCTTTCTCTTGTCACCTGAGCGCCACTTTCGCTGAAGCAGTTCAAAACGCGCATAGGAGAGCCCGCGTGAGAGGCCTTGAACTGTCGGATCGATCTCAACAATCGACGAGAGCGTATTCAGAAGGCTGGTCTCACTCACGGTTGAAACGGAACGAAACGCAATGAGAAGGGCCATCTCGCTACATCGGTGCAGAAGAACATCGGGCCGGTCTGGAAGCGTGTTTTCGGAGTTTATGTGGACGGTAATGGTCTCGTTGCCGCGCTCTCGAGTCGTTTTGAGGCGTTGAGCAAGGTCAGTGTCGAGTTGTATTGCGTGCCACCAAATCCTCCGCTTAGCAATGTCAACAAGTATCAAGAAGACGGGCACTAGCAACTCATCGCAATAATAGCTTGCGTGATCAGTTCTGAGGGAAAAGCTAATCGTCCGCCCATCCGTCAAGAAGGAAGGCTTTTCCGTTCCCTTAACTTGTACTTTGAAAAGCACGCCGGTGCTTCTACCTTGACAAAACACTTCTACTTCGCCATCAATTCCATAGTCTTTGGGTAGTTCTCTGTAGACCCACTCGTCAGGCAGGGCAAGTTTGAGCAGAGCACAAACTCTATCGTCTATCTCATGCTGGTGTGGCCTCTTCATGTCGGCACACTCCTACTCCTATGGCGCTATTCTCGTGGTTTTTTCCTCCACACGCAATCGGAGGTCTCCTGCAACTAATGTTCGCAGGAGAGTGGGTCAGATACTGTATTGAAAGTCAACCCTCCTTGTCGGTTGGAGCATGGTACGATTCACCGCTTTTGTAGATCGCATGGGCAATGAGCAGTAGCTTCCTCGCTGCGGCGATCC
>JALGTS010000313.1 GCA_029821255.1 Candidatus Zipacnadia bacterium | reverse complement strand
TCTGCCGGCAGAGGGGTACCTTAATTTTGGGTTGGCTGGTTTACTGGCAGAGACAGTGATTCTGGGAGTAGCCTACCGGGCTGCGTATAACTACCGGCAGCGCCACCCGGAGAGCGAGCCCGCGATTCTGGGATATGCGCTGGCGGTGCCAGTTTTTGGGCTATTGTGGCGAGGCGGACTTATGGGTGGCGGGCTGGGCCACTTGATTGGTTATGCCACAGTGGTGCTTGGAATGGCGCTCTTTTGTAGCGGCCCAAAGTGGAAGGTGGCTAAGAATCTGTAGTGTAAAACACACCAAAAAAGATGCGCGGAGGAAGGCAAGATGACAATCAAGAGCCGGGCGCCGGTGCGAGTGGACTTTGCGGGAGCCTGGACGGATGTACCCTACTTTTCTGATGCCTTTGGTGGGGCGACCTGCAACGCCGCAATAAAGCTGTATGTGCGAGGCGAGCTTGTTGCCCACGAGGAGGATCAGGGACCTGTTGGGGAGGAGAGCGCGGAGGCAGGCCTAAGCGTGCATTATGAAAGCAGGATTCCGGCGGGAAGTGGCCTGGGCACCTCGGCGACACTAAATGTGGTGTGGCTGTCGCTGGTGCGCCGTGAGCCAGTGACCAGCGTGGAAGAAAAGATGAAGATTGCTGCCCTGGCCTACGATATTGAGCAGGTTCTGGGCATCATTGGGGGCAAGCAAGACCAGTATGCTTCAGCGGTGGGAGGAATCAACCTGTTTGAATTCGGCGAGACCGTTAAGCGGATACCAGTAGAGATGAATCAGCAAGACATTGAGGAATTGGAGCGGCGACTGGTGCTGTGCTATACGGGCAAGCCGCGGCTGTCTTCTAAGATACACAAAAATGTCTGGGGCAATTTTCGCGCAGGCAATGAGCA
This sequence comes from Candidatus Zipacnadia bacterium, assembly GCA_029821255.1. Lineage (GTDB taxonomy): Bacteria > Armatimonadota > Zipacnadia > Zipacnadales > Zipacnadaceae > JALGTD01. Next base: position 1,601 of record JALGTS010000313.1, on the reverse strand, counting down.
GACAACACAGGCGTTGTTTACGCTGCGGGACAGCGCTTACCAGGCAAGAGACTACATGGAGAATGGCGAGATAGACGAGCTGGGCAAGCTGCTTACAGTTCAGTTTGAGGCAATGAAGAACCTGGACAGCTCTACTTCTAACGAGCAGATTGAGGAGCTGTTTAAGCTGGCAGAGCCGATGATCATAGGAGGCAAACCCTGCGGCGCTGGGGGTGGTGGCTGCCTGCTGTTTGTGGGCAAATCAGCAGAAGAAGCGCGGCGGCTGAAAGGAAAGCTGGGCGAGAGACAGGTGGCCGTGGTTGACCTGGAATTTGATTTTGAAGGGCTGTGCGTGGAGATGGATGACGAATAGCTGGCGGAGCTTAACTCTATCACCTCGGACATATACCCAATGCGTATAGGAATCAACGCGCTGGCGTGGCGGCCGGAGCGCCAAGCAGGAGTGGATACATATCTGCGGCAGTTGGTAGGCGCTCTTCAGCAGGTTGATACTGAGAATGAGTATGTCGTGTTTGTGGCGGCAGGGGCGCAAGGGCAGCTTGGTGTTGCCGGCGGCAGATTCCGGGAGGTCGTCTGCCCGGGCCTGAGCCGGTGGCGTGCTGGCCGCGTGTTCTGGGAGCAGCTTGGCCTGGCTCGGCTGGCGGCAGACGAAGGAATAGAGGTATTGTTGTGTGCGGGCAGCGTAGTGCCAACTAATCTGGACATACCCGCAGTGCAGGTCATCCACGATCTGCAGGTGTATCATTACCCCGAAAACTTTTCGTGGCTGAAGCGCAGATTCCTGTACAAGGTACTACCTAAGTCGGCGCACGCGGCGCGCCTGACAGTCGCCAGCTCTGAATACACCCGGCGCGATGTGGTTAGATTCTTGCCTCAGCGACAGGAGGATACGCGGGTAGTGCACCTGGCGGGGCAGGCGTCGTGCCAGCCAGCTTCCGCTGAATCGGTCCGGAGGGTCAGGAACCGATATGGGTTGGAAGAAGGGTATCTGCTGTGTGTGGCGACCTCACATTTGCACAAGAATCTGCACGGGCTGGTTGATGCGTACAGTCAGGTGGATTTAGGCGCAGGGCTGGTGCTGGTGGGGAAGAGGGGCAGCGGGCATAGTCAGCTCGCAAGAGCAATCAGGCAGGCCCGAGGGCGGGAGCGGATTAGAGTATTAGGGCGAGTGCCGGCCGAGCATCTGGCGGCGCTGTACACAGGGGCGGCCGCCAGTGCTGGAGGCGATGCAATGTGGCTGTCCAGTGGCTTGTTCTGCGCAGACGGCGCTGCCCGAGGTGGCTGGTGAGGCTGCACTACTTTTTGATCCGCGCGATCCTGAGGCATTCCGGGAGGCTTTAAGCAGGATCAGTAATGACGAGGTCCTACGCGAGCGGCTGCGCGAAGCCGGCTTTGCACAAGCAGCGAAGTTTGACTGGAAACAGACGGCGAGAGGAACAATAAGAGCACTGGCAGAGGCCGGGCGGGAGGGGAGGACTAATCGCGGCGGCAAGGAATAACGGGTAGTTGGTTTAAAGAGCAGCGAAGGAGTTTCAATGGTGCAAAAGCGGTATTGTCTTGGGCTTGATTTTGGGACTAATTCGGTTCGCGCCCTGATTGCG
>JALGTS010000312.1 GCA_029821255.1 Candidatus Zipacnadia bacterium | reverse complement strand
CGGGACCGCCAAGCGAAAGATAATTCGGCCGATCTGGCGGTAGGCATCGTAGTCAACCCCCTCCTCCATCTCCAAGTCATCCACCAAGACTTGGAGGGCCTCAAAAATTGTCTGGGTTTGCCCCTGGTAGACAACCTCTGCGCCGTCAGCGATGATAGGCCGGAAGTTAGTGTCAAACGGCCCAGTGGTGCCTGAGCCGTAGTACACATCCTCCTGATAAGCAACGGTATCGCCCTGGCCGACTTCCGGACGGTCCTGCTTAAGCCAGGTGAGGCCCACATTGGCCCGCCCGTCCGCCAGAGGCATCTCCGCCCGTGCCCCGGTCAGTGTGCCAGCATTACCAAAATAGCCCGATGACTGATAACTTACCGATATCGTTGAAGTGCTGGGAATGATTTTGGTGGAGCCGCCGATCGGATCAAACCACAGTTCGCCGGTCTGGTAGTCCAAGCGGTAGTCTACGCCCCGCTGCTGGGGCTGTTCGTCAACCTTGACCGACTCGCTGCCGTCAATGACCGGGGTAAACCGCAGAAAATAAGGGCCCGGTGTGTCATTGCCCGAAAACGTCTCGTTGCGGGTATAGCCTTTATCCTCGGAGGTGAAGGCCCGTAGCAGGCCACCCCCGGGCAGATTTTGGTCAAGCTGCCAACCTTTCAAGCTCTTGGCGACACCGGCGAATTCATTCTGGCGCAGGCTAACGTTTAAGTCGCCGTAGTAGAGGGCTGAGTCATGCCCGACATAGCCTACCAGCCACCGCGAGTAGCTGGGGCCATAGCCCGAAAAGGACAGATCACTCTGGAAGCCAAACTCCTTCCAGATTGATCCCTCAATGCTCAAACTGCTACGCCGCTCCAATCTTCCCGTATCCCACCGTTGCGCCTCAAAGGCCGACTGGGAGCCTTCAACATAGTGTTCCTGGAGGGTAAGGGTATTTTGCCCCGATACCCGCACGTCCTGGAACAGCCCCCATTTATCAAAGAGCCGGTCCAGGCTTTTCAACGGATTGGCCGGAGCCGGGGCCACTGCTGCCAGCAGCACAATAGCTGTCAGCACCGCAGCCGCCGACCGCACACTACTGCACACAGTTGCTTTCTCCCATCCTAAACAGTTAGGTGATTGAAGTCGTAGTTTTGACGCCGTGCGGTGAGAATTTGTTCCGTGCCCTGCTGTATTGGAGGAATACCACCCCAGGCAGGTTCCGCCCAGGTCACTCACTGTGACATAATACGCCGGCCAAAGTCCGCGGATACAGCGGCTATCTTTTTGCCGCATCGGTTCGCGCTCGTACAAATCTCAGCTCGCATCCCATTCACCACAGGACAATAAACTCCTTCCGTCAGAACACAGCCTACAGAAGGAACACGCAGTAGGCGCGTAGAAGATTTAAGTAGCAAGTGAATACTCAAATGAAGGAGGATTAGATAATGGCCTTTATGCCGGCGCTGGCTAAGTTTATCGACTTCCAAGACCCCGCAGAGTGTGCGCGGGTCCGGGCGATCACCCGCGAGCAGATCACTGAGCACCCCAATCCTGACTTCAACATCCGCGTGATTGATAGTACCGAGGTATTTTACGCTGAGTTTGCCCTGGACATCGTCAGCCGCATCGTCCAGGCCGCAGAAGAGGGACGCAACTGTGTGCTGATATTGCCGGTTGGCCCGGTCCCACAGTATGCGATCGCTGCCGGCATCATCAACCGGCTGCGCATTGACTGCAAGCACCTCATCACCTTCAATATGGATGAGTACGCCGATGAGAACGGCCAAACCGCTCCACCCGACTGGGAAGGGTCCTTCGCCACAGCGATGCGGGATAATTTCTTCAGCAAGATTGATCCCGAGCTACGCCCCAAAGAGGAGAATATCCACTTCCCCAACAGCGACAACATTGACGACTACTCGGATATGATCGCCGCGACCGGTGGCGCCGACTGCTGTTACGGCGGCATCGGCTGGTGCGGGCACATTGCCTTCTGGGAAAGCAGTCTGGGGCACAACTACGACTCGCTGGAGGAGTGGAAGCAGGCCAAAGCACAGATCGTTGAGCTCACTCCGATGACGATTATGCAAAACGCCCTGCACTCGTTCGGCGGTGACTGGTCGTGGGTGCCACCGAAGGCGGCGACCATCGCTCCGGCGGATATCCTGGGTGCCAAGCACCGCAGCTTCTGGTTGGATGGCGTATGCGGACCGAATATCCTGGGTGCCAAGCACCGCAGCTTCTGGTTGGATGGCGTATGCGGACCGAATATGGCCTGGCAGCGCTTTATCGCCCGCCTGGTCGCCCACGGTCGGGTTAATCGCTTCGTACCTGGCTCAATCCTGCAGACCGTCCCCACCGACTATACTCTCCTCGGCGGCGTGGCTGCTAACGTGGAGATAGATATGGCGTAGGGGACACGGCGTGCGCGCTCAGGCCACTGACAACCGAGGGGAGTGAGGCCACAATCCCAGAAGGCAAGCAAGGTAGGTGCGGCGAGAGAAGGCAACTTTCTAGCACTGCCAAGCTCAACTGGACGGGGTAGAATGTGCTGTCGGAGACGAATGC
>JALGTS010000311.1 GCA_029821255.1 Candidatus Zipacnadia bacterium | reverse complement strand
AATCTACGGGCGGCTGAAAACTCGGCCGGACTTGACGGTACATAGCATCACCTTCTGGCGCAAGCCCAGCGAGGATGTGGTATGCATCGGTGAGGCACTGGCTAAGCAGGCCATTCGCCAGATTTATGAAGACCTGGCAGCGGCCAAAGACAAATACCCTGAACTGGGCAAGTTCAATGAAGGCTACGTGAGATTGAGCGAGACGGGATTTTGATACAACCCTAACCGAGCCACGCAGGGCGACGGTCCGCCACCGCTGGGGATATTAATTGGGTCCCCTTACTTGGGGGTGACCAAAGAGGCATCTCCCCAGCGGATCTTCTTTCCTCACCAGAAACTGCGCGCGTATCGCCGCGCAGCGGTCACAGACAAGCAGCTTGCTGAGTTTGTTAAGGAGACAATCGAAAAGAACCTTGAGCCGCTGATTCGCTTTGAGAAGCTGCTCGGCGGCGAGCCGGTCTATGACAACTGGTAGTGCGTGGGTGACGGTGGCTAAGCTGAGGGCGAACCCGATCGGGCCAGCAGACGTCCAAGTGAGTGTTAGAGATACCCCCAGTCGGGGTAGAATATTGTTGTATATTGTAAGCAGGAATTGGGCAACTGGGGTGCGAATATTGCAGTTAAGAGCAGCAGCGAAAGCAGGTTTGTGCTGCATGCCGGAATATGATGTGCGGAGGTGGATTGCGATGTCTCGTGTGGCAATAGCAGGCATGGTGCTTATACTGTTGGCCAGTGGCATAGGGGTGGCGGAAGAGTTTGATATCTCCAAGGTGCTGGGTTCCTCATTTTCTGACATTGCCCTGCTCCCCAGCCGACTGACCTACTACAATGAACATGACGATGCCGCCACGGCCAGCTACACCTGCTGTAAACCCTACCAGCACAAAGAGATACAGCAGGCGATCAAAGCCAACGAAGTCTTCCTGGATAAGTACGGGGGCACCGACTTTGCCGACGACGCCCTGATGCATTATGCCTGGGTTACCTCGGTGAAGAAGGATTTCCGCGCCCAGCTCTCGGCTTATAGTCTATTGCTGGATAACTATCCCGACAGCCCCATGGCCGATGATGCCGCCTGGCATCTTGCCCGGTTGTTTATCGCAGATAAAGACCACCTGAGGGCTATTGATGTGTTGGAAATGTTGGTACACGAATTCCCAGCCAGCACTTATGCTGACGATGCTTATATGGCATTGGTCGGCCAGTACAATGAAATGGATGATCCGCAGGCGGCGATAGATGCGCTGACTGCGCTGACCAACCTACATCCGACCAGTGACTATGGTGCTAAGGCTCTCTGTATGCTGGCGCGCAAATACTATGAGGTGGAAGCCTACGATCAGGCCATTGCAGCCTGTGAGGACGTGCTTGCGCGCTATCCGCTATGTGACTGTGCTGACGATGCTCAGATGATGATCGCTAATGCGCTGCGCCTGCAGGGTCATGAGCGCGCTGCCCTGGATGCCTACGAGTTCCTCATCCATGAAATGCCGGGCAGCAGCCTGACCAATGCCGCCATGCGCGAGGCCAATAATCTGCGCAAACGCCTCCGCCAGCGCGGGGAAGAGGTGGGCGGCGACTACTATGACCCGCTCCAGTATGATCCCACCCGGGCGGCTCGCGAGCTGTGGGAGCGGGCTCGCCATCATGAGAACTACCGCGAGTTCCTTCAGGCGGTTGATCTGTATCGGCGCTTCATAGCAGAATTTCCCGGCAACGACAATCTCGACGATGCCTTCTTCCATATTGGCGAGTGCTACCGGCAGATGAAGATACTGTTTGAGGATATCAATAAGGCAAAAGGCCCCGACGATCTGTATCGGCTCAGCGATAGCTACCAGATAGCTACCGGCGCACGGGAGATGATCCCCGCAGCCGATGAACTGCTGGCTATCCAGGATGCTACCAGCGCCTATGCAGTGCTCATTGACGACTTCTTTGGCAGCCCGCTGCGTGATGACGCTCTATACCAGATCGCTATAGCTTACACTCCCTACGAGGACCCGGAAGCGGTCCCACCTGACGCCGCTTATACCTTCCAGCAACTGCTGATCCATTTCCCCGGCAGCGACCACGAATTTGAGGCACTGGTGAAATTGGTCCGCTTCTATGCCAATCCCAAGAATTATGATGTTGCTCAAAAGATCTACCCTGAGGCGGCCCGAGCCATGCCCGATATCTTTCCACCGGGGCTGGTAAACGACAAGGTCACTTTCTTGCATCTGATGAGGCTATACCAGCGCCATACCGAGCATGCTT
>JALGTS010000310.1 GCA_029821255.1 Candidatus Zipacnadia bacterium | reverse complement strand
TTCGGCATGGATCTGGTAAGTATGGGTTGCCGACGGGACGAGACGGCAGTGCCGCAGGCACCAGTCCAGAAAAAGCCCGGTGCCAAGCGCAACTGCTATCAGTACCCCAGTCAGTATGGGGAAGCTGTGGGGAATCATAGCCAGCATTACGAACGCTTCATCGCCACTGGTGGCGATCATAGTCGCAGTGAGCGCGCCTATTGAGATGATGCCATGCTCATAAAGCGTCACGACGGCAAATGCCCCCAGACATCCTGGAGTTGCCCCCAGCAAGACGGCCAATATGTAGACTTGCCAGCCTCCGCGTCGTAGCCGCTGCGTCAAGACACCACGGGTGAGGACGTTAACGTACTCGATTAACAACATCATCATAAAGACGAAGGCTGTAATCAAGAGAGTCTGTTTTAGCGTAGCGATAGCGATGTCCATAGCTATCTGCCTGCTCTTGCGGTGTTATTCATCATCCTGCATAGGTGCAAAGCAGTAGCGTAGAAACATATCACGAACAGTCTACTGTTTCGGGACGGGCGGGTCAACTTCTGTGTGCAAAGGGGAAGACAGTAACGGTTAGGATAAAGCTTGTAGGGGGGCAGCCCCAATGGCGTGGCACTGTGGCACTTCGCCAAGCCGCCGGCCTCTGACCTCGCTGGCCGCCGGAACTGGGATCTGGGCAGTTTGGCGAGGCTGGTGTAGTTAGAACTGGTTGAATATGTCGTGTCCCGGTCGCAGGCTGCCGTCGGCCTCAATGAACATAAGGTTTCCAGGATCACCCACCGGACCGTACTCCTGACGATGTGCGTCGGCGATGAGGCTGTGATGGAGCAGATAGACGAGCCAGCCGATATTCCGTTTCTTCAGCTCGCCCAGAGTGTAACGAATGATCTCCACCCGCTCGGCGTCGTCAAGTGCTCCCCAGCAGGTTTCCGTCGCCAGCAGTGGCTTGCCTACCTGCTCGGCAAACTCTACGTATACATCCAGCGACTTTTCGTATTCCGCCTTTGTGGGGCCATTGGGTTTGTAATAGGGGTGGATGGAGAGTATGTCGCTGATCGGCTCAATCTGCTCTATTCCGCTTCGGCCATGCCCGGCGTGTATGCCCACCGTCACCGGAGCTTCCACGTCGTAGCTGTGACACCGCTCATACATCTCCTCCAACCAGTCATATTCGGCAGCAACTATATTCGGGATCTCTTCGGGGGGGCAACCGTATGAAAACGGTTCGTTGCACAGATCCCAAGCGAACACACGCTGGTCGTGTGCATGGTCACCGACTATCATCTCCAGGTAAGGGCAGAACATATCCTCTTGTTGTACCCAGCTTACCCCGGGCAGAAAGTGGTCAATATATATGCCCCCATAGTCGAGGACCTTGTCGTGCCAGCGGTTAAATAGCACCGGCATGACCAATAGATTGTAGCTGTCAGCGATTTCTAAGGCGGTATCAAAGTTCTCAGCGAACCTTTTCTCGTTACGCTTGAAGGCATTCCACGACAGCCACAGCCGAATAGCATTCATCTTGGGAAAATGCTTTTTGCCTTGGCCCAACTCTTGCTTAATTGTGTCGGCGTTAAAGTTGAGCCATAGTTCCAGGCCCGTGGTCCCGTAGCTGGGTTGATAATTAAAGCCCCTGATGTATGCGTAGTCCATAGCTACACCCTCCTGAAAACGTTCTGTTACCTCTTATTAGGCAGGCTGATTCGTAGCTTGTCGATCGCCGCTTGCTTGTTATAGAAGCCCATAGATTTATCTTGGCCACTCGGCCCTGCGTCTCCTTCCTGCCGAGAAGAGCGCCGGTTTACGAGGCACCAAATGAAAATGAATGGTATATAGGAGGAAGTTGATCTCATGGAGGCAGCGACGATAAACTGTCCGGAGCACGGCACACCGGTAAATGAGTGGGATGAATTTCGTCCCGAATGCTTCGCTGAGCTGCCTGGCGACAATAGCAAGTCGGGGGTGCTGGATGACTCCGCGAGGGATCCTTTCTTTAATGACCCGCGAAGGATAGGTGTGCCCGCTGTGATCTTCTGGAAGGAATTCCAAGAGGGCCTGGTTCTCTGATTGTTGGGGCTGCAGCGCAGCCACTTGAGTAACTCATGCGCCCCGACGAGGCTATATCAGGCTTGAATTATCAGCCTCATCAGAACTCTCCAGTGGCAGGGCTTGGAAAACTTTGCCGGGATCTTCTCCCGCAGCGCGGCGGGCACACCACATTGCCGCAAAGATGATTGCCCCGACCACTACTGCCAGCAGCCATAGC
>JALGTS010000309.1 GCA_029821255.1 Candidatus Zipacnadia bacterium | reverse complement strand
CTGGAGCAGATTCTGTAAACTATCAATTCGGTGGCGTTCACCAGAGGATTAAACCCTTTTGTGGGAGGTCATCATGGAACACGTCAACGAGCACGAGTGCGAGTTTCGGTTTGGCGATCACGGCCCCAAATATCTGTTGCGGGGGCCTCATCTGGAGTGGGGTATCATCCGTCTCCAACCCGGCCAGGAGCTTGGAGCCCACAAGCATAAGGAGATTGAAGAGATCTTCTACTTTGAAGAAGGCACTCCGCTGATAGTGGTAAATAGGAAGCAGTATCGTGCGGTTGCCGGTGATGTCTTTCGCCTGGAGCCGGACGAGAGCCATAACATCATCAACGACACCGAGGCAGACACCCATATCATATTCATCAAATGTCCGTATCTGCCCGGGGATAAGATCGAACTTGAGCAGGCCTGAAGCTTTAGCTGGATTCCTCAACGCATTCAGCTAACGCTGCGGCGATACGCTGAGCCGCTCGGCCGTCGGTAGGGCCGATATGGTAGGCAATATACTCTTCACGGGTGGTGGTCAGTTGCGCGCGGGCTGCGGGGTCGTCCAATAGCTGGTGTAGCTTCTCCCTCAACTCATCTGAACTATAGGCAGCCGCCACTGCACCCAAATGCGAGAACGGGTAGGGATCAGGCTGGCCCGTGAAGTTGACCATAATTGCTGGCTTGCCAGCCAGCACTGCATCCAGCAGGGTTGTGGAATATCGGGAGACAAACAGAGAGCAACCCGTGATTAGCTCCGATAGTGGCTGCTCTCCATGATGAACAATACGCACCAATGCGTCAGTTTCATCCACCAGCCGCTGGTAGTACGGTATGTTACCAGCATCGTTCGGATGGATTTTCAGGACAACCTCGCGGCCCCGATTCTTACATGCGGCGAAAATCTCTCTCAGCCACGAGTGCCGGCTGCGCTGTCGTTCAATCCGCTCATCAGGCTGGCTGGCCACCAATACGTAACCCTCGTCACGCTGATCGCCGGTCGGCTGGCTGATATCATCATAAAACGGACTGCCGACGATCTCCGCCGGCGGAGCATCTCCTTTGCCCTCCAGTAATTCAGCAGCCGGTTGGTGAAATACCAGAATCTGACGGTAGGGGAGCATGGCCGTCACCGCGTTGCGCGTGCTCATTATCCCATGCTGGAGGAAGACGGTGGGTATGCCCCGTTTCTGCGCTTCGACCACCACCGCATGCATAGCATGCCCATCCCCGGGTAGGTGCATTGTCACCACCGATCGGGGCTTTACCTGGTCAAGTATAGCTCCGGCCAGCCGGCTATACCAGACTGCGCGAGGTAGGTAAGCGGCCAATGTGTAAGTCAGTCGCAGCTCGATCGCTTTCAGTAGTGCCGGGTGAATTTGCTCGCCGAGGCGCAATTCTTTCGCGCGGTCGTGGTACGCCCTCATTATCGCCGGCCAACGCCCCAGCCACGACCAGGCAGTCCGCGACAGGCCAGGTGCTACGAAGGAGCTGGCCGGGCAGTGTTTTACCTGGGCCTGCTGGAGTCGTTGGGTTGTAGCCTTTCCTTGAAAGTCCACGGCTAATGCGGTAAGGCCTTGCTCGTTATACAAGGCCTCCGTGACGGCCGCGATGACTGGTACGACGCTGGGACCGTAGGCCAAGAACATCACATCTGGCCCAGGAGCTTGCCGAGTTGTTGCCGATGGATGACCCAGGCGCAAGAGTTCTTGGACAGCCTTTAGGGTGCCCAACGGCCCGGCCAGCCGCCGCCGCAACTGATACCAGCCCGCCCACTTATTGCGCCGATAGCTGAGATCCAGTTCGTCAGCTGCTGCTTGCGCTGGCTCGCTGACAGCAGCCAAACCGTTCCACCAGTACCGGTTGCTGATGCGCTCGCGGCTTTCAATGACAGTTGCTTGCTTGCGGACGACTGTGTCCAGGATAAACCGTTCGCGAGCCAGGAGTGAAGCGATGGTACGATAGGCAAAAACGTCCCGCATTCCCTCCCACACCGAGGCGTGAAGACCGGACAGTGGAACCGTCAGCACCTCCGGTAGCGCTTGCTCTACGCGTCGCAGAATGTCCCAGGCCCACGGCACAATCTCGCGGGCCATCTGGTAGTAGCACTCGGTGTTGGCCCAGGAAAGCTCCCAGGGCTGCCCCCCCAGGGCCAGGCCGTCCTCGTTAGCGAGCCGAGCGGGGTAGCGCCAATCGGTCGCTAATAAGGTTGCGTTGTTGTCAAATGCTGTTGAGTTGGTCATCAGGCGGCACGTGACTGCCAGCAAGG
>JALGTS010000308.1 GCA_029821255.1 Candidatus Zipacnadia bacterium | reverse complement strand
CTACTGGCCGAGAAGGGTTATGATTCCCAATACGGCGCGCGCCCGCTGCGCCGCACCATCCAGAAGCTGGTGGAAAACCCCATCTCCAGCGCCATCCTCCGTGGGGAGTTCAAAGAAGGTGATACGATTGCGGTGGACGCGGAGGATGGGGAGATCAAGCTGGGAGCGAAGCGATAGGTGTATCCTACTGACTTAGGTGTTGATAGACGTGTCTACGGGATTGTATGCAATAGATGAATTGCCGGAAGATCTAGCACAACTCCACAAGGCTGTCGCACGCTGGCAACTTCTCCCTGCCTTGGCAGAACTATCGAGGCTCGCATGGGCTGAATCACAGGGTTATCCTGACGAACTCCCCCCACAGATCCAGCATATCCAGAAGTTTCACCAGCATAACATTGCATACTTGGCAAAGGTGATTGTGACGAGGTGTGATCAGCATCGCGGGAAAGCGCCTGTCGCCAGCGACATCATTGCAGCGATGAACGCTAGCCATCAGTACTTTGACCAATATGGGAAGGACCCGTTTGTTACACTCAATCGCATCATGGCTGTCCAGTGGCGACCACGACTATCGATGCTGTACGAGATAGTGAGGGCTGTGGAGATGTTCGGGCGCATCCCCGGCCGCCTTAATGAGAAGCTACAATTGGACTGGGGGAAAATGCTTCAAGAAATTTGTGGTTTTTCCGCGACTGACCTGCTCATCATACTGGCACCCTTTTTCGTAAGGTACAGGGGAGATCTCATCACCTCGGGCCAACTTTGGAACGCCGTCAGGGATACTCCGGGTGCAAAGCAGAAGGTGGCCAGCTTCCTTGATGCATTCAGCCGGACGAAAGGCGAATTTACAAAGCTGGTTGTAGACAGACAGAAGGTGCCAGCAGAACTAGAGTATTATGGTTACAATCCGCTTTACGAGGCGCCGCTCGTTCGGCTTAGCCAAAACAGGTTTGTCGTTCCAAGCAAGAATTGCTTCATCTATGCGGCTACCACTGGGCTCTTCTGGAAGGTGCGAAATTACCTGTGTCGTATGACAGGAAGCGATCAAACCGCCGCGGACGATGATTTGGGGTTACTGCTTGAAACGTACTGCCGAGATCTAATGAGGTACTACCTTGACGATAAAGACGCAATCGGGGAAGTAGCGTACGACGGGAAAAGGTGGGCTGACGCGGCAATAGTCAAAGGCGATCGTGGGATTCTTGTGGAGTGCAAAGCCCATGGTTTTGGGCTTCAGGCTCTAGGCACGGGGCAGGTAGCCTATGCGCAAGTAGACCTGGAGAAGAATCTAATCAAGGCCCTATCGCAAGCAGCTAGGTGTATTCGCGAGGCCCAAGACGCCGCCAAGCAAGAGCCGAGACTTGCACGAGTAGAATCTTGGCTACCGCTTGTTGTTCTGCACGAGGCCCCAGTGCCATTGAATTGGCCGGATATTCGCAATCATGTGCTCGACCAAGTGGCGCCGGATGACCGGGTACTGGTGCAGAACTATCAGGCTTCGACAGCATCACAGTTTGAAGATCTGATGATGGCGTCTGACTCGGTACATCCTGTGGACTTGCTTTACGATAAACTATCAGACGAGCCCCGCGGGCCGATAAGGAACTATATCAACGAGAGAATCGGTTCACGAGAACCCAATAACGGATTCTTTCGCGAAGGCCTTGGCGTGACCTTTGAGCGCATTGCTGCCAAGTATGAGATCGAGTGACGCGGTATTGGGCATAACTGATCCAAGCATCTTGCGTCTGCAATGTCTAAAGCGACTTCGCTGTGCCACAGCATCCTCTGCGGAGAGTCGAAAGAGGGCGATACAATGGTGGCGGGCGCGCCACACTCCCCAGCGGGGGACTCAGCTATTCGCTAACCTGTGCGCTTGGGGTGGGGGTGACCAGCGCAAACTGGTAGCCGGCCTGGTGCAGAGCTTTGCGGGCGCGTTCCAGTTGCTCTTCGTCCTGATAGATTCCCACGATCGCGCCGCCGGAGCCGGGGAATTTCGCCGGTAGCCCGTGGCGGCGAGCTATTTCAATCATCTCCATATTTCGCGCCCCGATGGCCTCCTCGCCGTAAAGACGGCGGCGCAGGTCAAAGTTCTGGTTCATCAATTCACCAAGCGTCTCATAATCTCGCTGCTTGAGGGCCTTGCAGCCGGCGTCGGTCAAGGCAGCGATCTCGTTCATACCGCTTATGACCTCCGGGTCGCCGTGCTCGTAGCGGTAGCGCATCGGGTTGTGCATCTTGCCGGAGGTCTTGGTTGA
>JALGTS010000307.1 GCA_029821255.1 Candidatus Zipacnadia bacterium | reverse complement strand
TACTGCCTCAAAGTCCTCCGGCGACGAGTAGGGGAAGCCGGCCTCAATGATATCCACGTTCAGCGCGGCAAGCTGGTGGGCTATGGCTATCTTCTCGTCCACGCTCAGGCTGGCGCCGGGTGATTGCTCCCCGTCGCGCAGTGTAGTGTCGAAAATTTTGATTATTCGGGGCATCTTTATCTCCTCTATGCTGCTGCAGCGAGTATGCTGCCAAAAGCAAAAACCTTCCATCTCTTAAGAGACGGAAGGCATAAGCAATCCGCGGTACCACTCTTGTTGGTCGCCACTGGCGACCCGCTTTACTCAGCACGGGAGAATAACAAGTCTCCGATGCTGCTTCCCTTGTAACGGTGGGAATTCCGACGGTACTTACTTGGGCGTAAAACAGCCGGTTCAGCCCGCAACTCAGGGGCGAGTTTCAGCACGCTTCGGATAGTCGCCTTCCAGCCACTGGGCGACCTCTCTGTGATCCTCCCCGCGCCTACTACTCCCCGTCATCGTCTTTACAGCTTCAATTTGACTGGATTATAGCTTATGGATACCCAGAAGTCAAGTAAGTTACGCTTCAGCCAGGTCGTACCTGTACTACTGTGTGCCGTCTACGAGTTGATATCCTCCAGCGGCTCCACATTCACAACCTGTAGGTCTACCTCACTATTTCCCACAAACGCCGCCCAGCGTACGGCGTTTCCGATGACCTGGAGAATCTCGGGGTTGTAGTAGATGGGAAAGGTCTCGTGGCCGGGGCGGAAGTAGAAAATCTTACCCTTGCCGCGCGTCCAGGTGCAGCCGCTGCGAAAGACCTCTCCGCCCTGGAACCAGCTTATGAAGATCACCTTATCCGGCGTAGGAATATCAAATGGTTCCCCGTACATCTCGGTGTGAGGCAGTTCAATGTAGCGGCTCAGCCCCCGAGTAATCGGGTGGGACGGGTCAACCACCCATAGTCGCTCTTTCTCGGCGGCTTCCCGCCACTGCAGGTTGCAGGACGTCCCCATCATTCGTTTGAAGATTTTGGAGTGGTGCGCAGAATGAAGCACAATCAGTCCCATACCCTCCAGGATACGCGCCTGCACTCGGTCTACGATCTCATCGCGCACCTCATTGTGAGCGGCATGCCCCCACCAGATCAAGACGTCGGTGTTCGCCAATACCTCTTCACCGAGGCCCTGCTCCGGTTCGTCCAGCGTAGCAGTACGCACTAACAGGCCCGCTTGCTGGCTCAGATATGCAGCAATCGCTTGATGTATACCCTCGGGGTAGACCGCCTTGACGGCTTCCTTGGTCTTCTCATGCACAAATTCGTTCCAAACTGTTACGCGAATCTCTGGCATAGCCTTCTCTCCTTCGCATTCAGTACGACAGGCATCCGGCCTGTTATAACGCTCGCCTTGTCCAGCCGCCCTCCCTATGGCGTTTCTTGACCACTATCCACTAACCATTATCCCCTGCCGTATCGTACACATCTGGCCCCGCGTTGTCTTTTATATAATCATAGGTCAGATCGCAGGTCCACACCGTCGCCTCTTCGCCACCGAGGCCCAGATCAATCTCAATTGCAATTTCGTCAGCCTGCATCGCCGCCTGGGCGTATGTCTCATCAAAGCTCACCGGCTCGCCCCGATCCCAGGTGGTAATCCCCGCGCAGGTGATAGTAACCTTATTGGGGTCAAGCTCCGGAGCGGCTGCCCCCATCGCGGCGGCGATGCGTCCCCAATTGAGGTCCTCCCCGAACAGAGAGGTCTTCACCAGATCGTAATTAGCGATTGCCTGGGCGGTGTGCCGTGCCTGCTCCCAACTAATGGCTCCGCTCACCCGGATTTCCACGAACTTGGTAGCGCCTTCGCCGTCGCGCGCGATCAACTTAGCCAGCTCCTGAGTTACATAACCCAACGCTGCTCGGAACTCTTTATATCCTTGCGATTGTTCGTTGACGATCTGCTCGTTACCGGCGGTACCATTGGCCAATATTGCTACTGTGTCATTAGTGCTCATACAGCCGTCCACAGTAATGCAATTAAAGGATCGTGCCACCGCTTGGTGCAGACTGACCTTGAGGATTTCTGGGGCGATGGCCAGATCAGTGGTGATGAAACACAGCATTGTGGCCATATCCGGGCAGATCATCCCGGCACCTTTGGCGATACCCGCCATCTTTACGGCTTTCTCGCCCGCGGCAAACTGCACCGCTACCATCTTGGGGAAGGTGTCTGTGGTCATTATTGCCTGCGCTATCCGTTCCGGGTTGTCGCGAGTGAGCTGAATTGCA
>JALGTS010000306.1 GCA_029821255.1 Candidatus Zipacnadia bacterium | reverse complement strand
CTCCTCCCATCTTGCGGGCAGGTGGCCCAGAGCCGGACGATTAGAACCCCATTCTTGCGGATATGTCACGCTCGAAATCAGCCAAGGTCGATGCACGCGAAACAATCCCCTTCTTCCCCGGTTCTTCTCGCTGAGTGCTATGTGTGGCTCGAAGCTCAGTCAGCGCTTCGACGGCGGGTTCCCCTATCGATCTGTGCTCTGTTTGGGAGGGCACGGGACCTCGCTACCGGGGCCCTGCGCTGCCCGGACCTGAGACCGGCGTTCTGCCGCCGTACACATGCCGCCGGCGATGCAGCCCGGGCGTCTCTCCTCCTCCATGAGGCTCATACCATAGCAGAAATCTCGCTCCCGCGCCAGCCTGCTCGCACCTCTGTCAACCGGAACTAAGATGGAATGCAGAGCACTCGGCCGCTTGGTATCTGGGGGCACTCTCGTTATAATGGGGGCCGCATGCCAGGGGGTATCCCAACGCCCGGGAGGAAGGCACCTTTGTCCAGCCTCGAACTCTACGATAGCGCCCATCAGCCGGCCGCCTTCTGGAAGGAATTCCGCGACCTGGCCCGCTATCGAGACCTGATCTTCGAACTCATCGCCCGCAACATCAAGGTGCGCTACAAGCGCTCGCTGCTTGGTGTCCTCTGGACGATGGTCAACCCACTGCTCATGATGACCGTGCTTACCATCGTCTTCTCGGGTGTCTTCCGCTTCTCGATGGACAGCTATGCCATCTATTTGCTCTCGGGCTTGATCGTCTGGAATTTCTTCTCGGAGTCCACGGCCGAAGCGATGAGCGAAATGATCTATAGCGGAAACCTCTTCACGCGCATCTATGTGCCCAAGACGGTCTTCGCCATTTCGGCGGTGGGCAACGGCCTGCTGAACCTGCTCTTTTCGCTCGTCCCGCTGCTCCTGATAATGCTTGTAACCGGGGTCCAAATCAAGGCCACGGCTCTGCTCATCCCGCTGCCGATACTGTTCGTCACGCTCATCGCTCTGGGCGTGGGACTGACGCTTTCCACCGTGGCGATGTATTTCGCCGATATCCTCATCATTTATCGCGTCCTGCTCACGGCCTGGATGTACCTCACGCCGATCATCTATCCCCTCGAGATTCTTCCTGAGAATCTCCAGCGAGCGCTGCAGTTCAATCCCTTGTTCTACGGCGTCGAGATCTTCCGTTGGCTGCTGTATCTGGATAGCGCGCCGCCGGTGAGCCACATGCTGAGGCTGGCCACCTTTGGGCTGGTCTTGTTCTGGTTCGGATGGTGGATCTTCACGAAGCGCGCCGATGAGTATCCCTTCCGTGTCTGACCCCGCGCGGTCCCTCCCGATGGATCCGCACGATGACGAGACCGCCATCTGGGCGGAGGACCTCAGCGTGCGCTACCGTGTTCCCCACGAGCGCATTGCCAGCCTTAAGGAGTTCACGATCCGCTGGATCCAGCGCCGGCTGCAATATGCTGATTTCTGGGCTTTGGAGGGGGTCAGCTTCACCCTGCCGCGCGGCGAGGTGCTGGGCATCATCGGTCCGAATGGGGCCGGCAAGTCGACCTTGCTGAAGGTGGTGGCCCGCGTGCTCCAGCCCACTCGCGGGCGCATCCGGACACGCGGCTCGGTGGCACCCCTGCTCGAGCTCGGGCCGGGGTTCCATCCAGAGCTGACCGGCCGTGAGAATGTATTCCTGAACTCGGCCATGCTCGGCCGTCCGCGGAGCGAAACCCAGCGCCTTTACGAGGAGATCGTCGACTTCGCCGGCCTGTGGGACTTCATCGATGCGCCGCTGCGCACCTATTCCTCGGGCATGGTCGCCCGCCTGGGGTTTGCCGTCGCCACCTGCACCGTGGCCGATATCCTCATCATCGATGAGGTTCTCTCCGTAGGGGACACTCAGTTCCGGGAGAAATGCTTCGACCGGATCCGTTCCTTCCAGTCGCATGGGGCCAGCATCTTGCTCGTCTCCCACAATATGACCACCATACAAAACATGTGCTCCCAGGTGATCTGGCTCTCCCAAGGCAGAGTCCGGGGCTTTGGCCCGGCCGAGGAAGTGATCCAGCAGTACCGCGACTCCGCCGAAGTCCCCGCGCCGTCCTAGGCCCGCCTCCATCGGCCCGGAACCAGGAAGATTCGATGCGCTACCGGATCCTGATGTACTCGCCCGACCAGCATCTGGAATACGATGGACGCACACCCCGCCGGCAGGGCATCGGCGGGGGCGTCACCGCCCGCATCCGCATGGCGGAGGCCCTGGCTGCAGCCGGCCATGAGGTGA
>JALGTS010000305.1 GCA_029821255.1 Candidatus Zipacnadia bacterium | reverse complement strand
CGGTTAGATCTGGTGCGCGAGGGCAAATCACTGTGTGACGGCCAGGTTGGCTCGGCGCAATTCTACGTGCGCGGTCCCAACGAATCGCTGGAGCATGCCCAGGCCAGTATGGCGTTGGTGCAGATACGATACGTGTGGGATCCATTCAATCAGATATATTATGCCCGGGGTCACTCACTACCTCCAACCATAGATCCGTTTGACAAAGCTACCCGCAAGCAATTCTTAGACGGGTTCATTGACGTCAGGGGATTTCATCCCGAGCTGATTCACGATGGCGGGGATGGCTTTCGCCTGTCTGCCAGGCTGTATCGTCAGATGGGTGAGCTGACGCAAGCCCGATTCTGTGAGCAGGTGCTGCGCAACACAATGAATGTGGTCTTCAAGTATATGGCCGACGAGCGAGGGCGCATCCACGCGGTCCACTATCAGGACGACACTATTAAGCAAAGCGGGATTGCCGGGCGCAACCAAACCACCTGGACTCTGAAGCTAATAGCCCAGACCTCGCTACACTTTCGCAATGCAGTGGGCAACACGGCTTATGCCGACCGACTCCTGGAACAAGCCCAGCCGATTGCCGACTGGGAGATGGCCCAGCCACTGTATATAGGCTGCGGAGGTGATAAGGTCTATGATGGGCGGGTGCTGGCCGGCCAGGCCTGGTATCTGCTGGCGGAGAAGGCCCGCAGTGGCACAGTCGACCCCAAACACTTTCAGCGGGTAATTGACTTCGCGGTAAAGGCCAGTGAGCATGCCATTGCCCATAATGGTTGGTATGATAACGGCGACGTACGATCGGAGGGCGGTTGCCATATTTGGTATGGCAATATGAACCTGCTAAGTGGACTTACCGCCGCCTACAAGCTGCTGGCTGAGTCACCCAATCCGGATCCTCAGCAACTGGCTACTATTGAGAAGGGAATGCGCCGAGCCTTCTGGTGGCTAACTAACCTGTACGGAACCGTAACAGGCCATCCTGTCTACACAGCCGGTATAACCTTCAGCTCCTGGAGCCAGGGAGTGTTATGGGAGGCGGCCCAGATGTATCTGGAGATGGTTGGTCCCGATTACAAGATTGAGTACTTGCAACAAGCACTCAGCGAACATAAGTTGAGCCTCGGCTGGCCAACTGGTGGTCGCAAGATACATGGTTACAATATGCTGGGAGCTACTCTGGGTAACTGCCCCGAGTACCGGAAGGTAATTGGCCGGCCTATCTTCTGGCGCAGCGGCGAAAGAGGCGTTGCTGCCCCGATACCGTAGACAAAGCCATTACTCCTATCAAGACACTGTCAAAACAAAACCTGGATGTCCTGGTTGTCGCTACTGACTACACAGTCGGTTCAAGGAGGTTTACAGATGAAAGACCTTAGGCTTCGTTGTTTGCTCCTGATAGGCATAGCCATCCTGATTACCATCGGCCCTGCTTCCGCTACGCGGCGCCAGGATCTGGGGCATACCGAGAAGCTGCGAATTCTCGTTGACAAAACGCTAATGAGGGCCAATGACTGGTATATGACCGAAGACAACGTGCGCGAGATTCGCGACGCCGGCTTCAACGTAGTGGTTCCACGGGTGGGCGCGAAAGACATAAAGCGGGTACGGCGCATCGCGCAGTTGGCTACCCGCTATGATATGTTCTATATGCCCTGGCTAAGGGGAACCCTACACGCCCCTGCAAACGCCGATCCAGCTAATTTGTGGGTGGCAAGCAACGGCACAGTGGCCAAGAATCTGTACAGCCCCAATTCACGCCACTTGTGGATGTTCTGGCGTAAGCACATTATAAGATACGCCCGGCTCAGCACCGAGTATCCCAGCCTGATAGGAGTGTTTTTGGATTACGAAAACTACAGTGGCTTCCCCGTGGGGCTTGCCTACGGCTTATCATACGATAGCCATATTATGCGCCGGTTCGCTGAGGCTCAGGGCATCAACCTACCCGAACTACAGCCCGACCAGCGGTACCCGTGGCTAAAGCAGCACAATCTGCACGAGGCGTTTGAGCAGTATCAGATCACATACTGGCGTCGGCAAGCCCGGCGCCTACGGGAGGAAATAGATGCCATAAACCCAACCTTCCAGTTCTGCGTATATCCGGTAGCGGGGGCAAAGTTCATCCGCGAGGCTGTCTACAGGGAATGGTCCACCCCGAAAGCACCGATAATTCTGGCAGATGCCTGCACCTATCAGGGCAATGCCATGGCACCGCTACACAGTGTCTTGGAGCAGAACCGAACAACTCTTCTCGCCAATATGAAAACTGCCAG
>JALGTS010000304.1 GCA_029821255.1 Candidatus Zipacnadia bacterium | reverse complement strand
GGTGAGTACTGGGAGAGGTTGCTGACTGACATTGAGCCCGAGACTTACCAGAATGGCGCGTACTGGGCAGTGCCCAGCGGCTGGGTGGCCCAGGTGATGGCGTTGCATGATGGGGACGCCGCCCGCGCGTTCATTGCGGAACTGCTTGAGGTGTGGCGAACCGAGGGTGTCTTGGAGTGTATCAGCCCCTACGCCGCGCCGAGGGGCGAAACCTACGCAGCCAGCGCTACTTGCTTACTGGGAGCGGTACGGCCCGACAGGAAGCTGGGATAATCGGTGCTCCGCCCACTCGAGCCACAGATACACGAAGTTGAACGGCAAATTGGCAAGCGTATTATTCTCCGAGGGATAAAGACACCGGATCCCAACATGCGCGGGCGCATCAGCTCTCGGCCAGGTTACTTGCTACTGGAATATCGCGATGAGACCGCTGGCTACTTCTGGGACTGTGATATAATAAGGGAATTATTAGAGTTAGTTCGCCAGGGACACCGTGATTGTGTGGTTTACAATTGAGATACGATGGTGGCAGGACCACCAGACAATGCTCTGCAGACGAAGATTCATAGGACCTGGATAGCCCTATTATGTCAGCGATGAAGCTACCCGGCATGATTATCGGACTGTTATGCCTCACCCTCGCAGCAATATCATCCTGTGGCGACAGTGGTGAGGACGAGGGGGCACGGGTAATAGCAAAGGTCAATGGCACACCAATCACCCAGCCTCAGCTTGTTGAGCAGCTTAGATACGGCCCCGGCCCAAGACTACTGCTGGAAATGATAGATAGGCGCCTGATTGCTGCCGAAGCAGCGCGCCGGGGGATCGCACCCTCGCGCCAGCAGATTGAGCTAAAGCTAAATCAGGCGGCCTCCCGCTTTGGTTCAGAGAAAGACCTCAAAGATATACTGCGCAAGCGAGGCCACTCACTGGCGGAGCTGAAGGACCGCCTGCGGTTAGATGCTATGCTCGACCGTATAGCAATGGAGCAGGTCACCATTGAAGACTCCCAGATAGAACAGTACTACCGCGAGAATGTTGATCAGTTCTCCCACGGCGAGCAGGTGCGGGCGCGGATGATTCTCACAAAGCTACGCGAGAATGCGGAGGTGCTCAAAGAGGCGCTGGACAGTGGCGGAGATTTTGCCGGACTGGCCCAGCAGTTTTCTGCGGACCCCGCTACCAGTGCGCACGGTGGAGATATGGGTTATTTTGAGCGCGAAGACTACGCCGAACAAATCAGCAAGGTGGCTTTCTCTTTGAAACCAGGCCAGACCAGTGATGTGTTTGCCGTGCCCGACGGATTTTGTATCCTCCGCGTTGAAGATCGTCGCCCCGCTGGGGTGACACCTTTGGAGCAGGTGCGCGATCAGATCATCGCCCGGCTCAAGCACCAACGACGTGACCAAGCCCGGCGCCAGTGGCTAATTAAGCAGCGCAAGCAGGCACGAATAGTAATCCCCGATCCGCGCCTGCGGGCCTTAGTTGAGGGATTGGCAGAGGTAGCCTCTCCGCCTAATCCTCTTGAGTTTTGATTCTAAACTACGGCAGTAGTCGCTCCGTACGCATCCGCGGCCACAGTTTGGCGACTTGGAAACCTTCGGCATACTGTACCCCACACTGATGCCCCCGAGTCCGTGCTATGACCTCGATAAACTCCGCCACATCCATATTATCGTGATCCTTCATCCATTTCACTTGGCTTTGGTGGCACAGCAGAGCTTCCCGTTTCTTTTCAAAGGTGTCGGTAATGTCCACGTACAGCTCCGGGATAAAGTTAGTTCCCGCGAGGGTGTCCATATAGAGAATAGCAGCGATATGGTCCTGCGCAGGATGCTCCGTCTCAATATGGGGGACAGTGGACAGGAAGCTGGCCGCGAAGACCAGCTCTGAGGCGTTGCGGTGGTCGGGATGGTAGTCGTCGGGCGAGTGAGTAATAATCACATCAGGATCAGCCCAGCGAATAGCATCAATCATCATTGTACGGGTACGTTCGTTATGAAAGAGCCATTCGTCTGGTTCACCGAGCATCAGAAACTCCGCCCCGATAGTCTCGGCAGCCTTGCGAGCCTCATTGGTACGCACCTGGGCCAACTCGTCGGGTGGGATTTCAATGCTGCCCATATTTCCGTTGGTGCAGACCACATTGAACACCTGGTCGCCCCGCTCCACATATTGGGCCAGAGTCCCGGCACACAGGAACTCAATATCATCAGGATGTGCTCCTACAGCCATTACACGCATAGTTGATTCCGTCCTCTCCTATTAAACATT
>JALGTS010000303.1 GCA_029821255.1 Candidatus Zipacnadia bacterium | reverse complement strand
TTGAGCTGCAGCGGCCAGAAACGAGCCAGGGAATGTCGTCACCTTCCACATACAAGTTGAAGAGCCCCTCCTTCGTCAACTTCTTCTCCACAGGTATCCCCGCGCCCAACTTCAGCAGCTTCACGACTTGCTCTTGCGGGTCCAGCACTTTGAAGGTCATCCAGCAGCCCCAACCAGTCCTGGTATGCCAGACTGGATACGCCATCGTTCCGTCGGGCATCTGGTACTCGTGAATGTAGATGTAACATCCATCGCGTGATTCTTGAGCCATCGGTAATTGTCCCAAGTATTTGCCCTGTCTGATCAGGGCGGCCAGATCTCGTATCACAAAATATACCGTCTTCGGCGTCATATCGCGCTTGAGGAACCCCCAGTTGTCCTCAGGGTCTTCGGGATGCCAGACGCCGGGCTCTCGGACCGTGCAATCCACAAAGTTGTAGAGCCACATCCCCTTGACATAGGGCAGCGTCTTGGCCCACAGCAATGCCTTCGCGTACTCACGGGCCCGTGTCTTCTCAGGAAAAAAGGTTGACGACCATCCCAACTCCGTCAAGTACATCGGCTTATCTTTGCCGCCATTGAACTCCCGCAACATAGCCTCCATTCTTTCACATCTGAACGGCAGCATGTCAGAATAGGGGCCGTACGGATGCCAGGATATGCCATCAACGCTGTCCATAATCCCCTCTTCCAGCACTCGCCTGAGCATCTCGTCAGGATGATCGGTGCCCAGATTAGGGCCCACAATGATCAGATCTGGGCGAATAGCTTTCAGACGCTGGGATACAACTTTCACCAAGCGTGCCAGTCGGTCAGGACCGGCCCCCGGCTGGTACTCCCATTCATTCCAGATCTCCACCATCTTCAGTTGGGGAAAGGTTGTCACCACGAATTCAGCATAGCGGGCAAATGCTGCAATCGCTTCATCCGAAACCGGATACCTCCCCACCTGCTCGTAGAGAGGGTTACCGTAGTCAAGAATGATCAACGGGTTGACGCCCAGCTCAAAGGCTCTTTGCATATAGCCAGTATACAGCTCGGGCATTATTAGCCGCCCCCTCGGCCCATGGATTGACTCGATATAGTTCCAATACAACTCATCTCGGATGCAATTGATGTTGGCCTGCTTGACCATCGCCAACGAGGGACCGTACGGCTCCCGCGTTCCCTGGCCATAGTGGGTCTGCACTCCAAGATAGAACAGATCCTTATATTGATCTTGGGCTGCGATCTGACCAACTAACACCCCCGTGATGAGCAAGCTCACCACGATACAGCCTACACCACAGATGTTTCTACATTGATACATTCTATTCACCCCATTACCGGTAAACGCAGAAATGTCAGAGACGATTATACTACAACTCTTCATTGACTTCAAACTCGTCCGGCGCTATACTCGGCAAAATATCTTTTAAGATAGTCTCACTGTGGTAATCTGAGCCTCCAGAACAGAAGGATTAGCTATGAGCAGCAGTGATACCGCCAACCACAGGATGTTGTAGCCCTACGCGGTTGCGACGGCACCAACCTGCCACTTCAGACCCGTATTCTCGCCTACTGGCCCGATGGTTCGGTCAAGTGGCTGTTACTTATCACACGGACGGACATAAAAGCATCCCAAAATGCTCATCTCCAGCTTGTCAAACATTGCGAACCGGCTCGGCCCAGCCCGGCTATCAAAGTAGAGGAGACGCAGAATGGCATTCAAGTGGACACAGGTCCTATGGTGTTCACTGTCCCCCGAGGCTGTGCAGGGCTGCTCAGCTCGGTAAAGTTGGATGGGCGCGAGATGTTGCAACCCGAGCAGACGCCGGAGCTGTTCATTAGGGTCCGGAGGCGAGGAGAGGGAGGCTGCGACGAGGAGCGATTGTATCGCAGTTATGGTGCCGAGCAGGGCTTTGCTGCTCAGGTTGAAGAGCAGGGGCCGTGTCGGGCTATAATCAAGCTAACTGGTACCCATGTGGCCGAAGATGGAAGTACCTTTGCTCCGTACACCGTACGCCTGTATGCCTATGCCGGCGAGGCCGCAATCCACATAGCGCACACCTTCATTTATGATGGAGAGCCCCAACGTGATATGATCTCAGCCCTGGGCGTCCGCCTGCCCATAGCTATTGATTCGCCGCGTGAGTATCGATACGGAGGTAATATCAAGCCGGCCACTCACAGCTACGCAAACCGCTGTGATGAGTGGCAGATGGTATGGCGGCAGGGGGAGCTTTACCAAGACTCATCCACCCACTACCGGTTTGACAAGCGAATCTATCCCAATAAGCCCCCAGTGAAGATAGAAGAAGGCCAACGCTGCGACGGATGGGTAGATCTGAGCGATGATGAAGTGGGTTTGCAAGTAGTTATTCGGCATATGTGGCAGAACTATCCTAAGTCGCTAATGATGGACTATGAGGATCGTTCAGTGACCGCGTATCTGTGGCCCTCTCGCCATCAGCCGCTGGATCTGCAGTGGTATTCAGATGTGGCCTACGGATTGTGCTATGAGTGTCCCGGATGTAGTGAGCAATCCGGCTTGCCTCGCCTGCCGACGGCAAACGCCCACGGCATTTCTAAGACGCATGAGCTACTTCTCCATTTCCATCGTCAGGAGACCGACGAGGAAAGCCTTCGCCGGTGTGCACTGGCCTTTGATGACCGACCGGTGCTCTGCGCCCTACCTGAGCGATACGCTGAGACCAGGGTATTAGGCAGATTGCGGCACCATGATCCCGACCTTTTTCCTGCCGCTGAGGAGCGCTTTGTTGAGCAGGCCGAGTATATACTTCAGGAGCAGAGCCTACGTGGTTGGTACGGTATGATAGACTATGGAGATATCGTCCACTCGTACAATCCCGACATTCATCAGTGGACGAGTGACGAGGGGGGCTATGGATGGCTGAATACTGAGTTTCAACCCGACCAGTGGCTGTGGTACACCTTCGTGCGCACCGGCCGGTATGACTTCTTCCGCCTTGCTGAGGCCATGGCCCGGCATACCACAGACATTGATATGCTGCATACCGGGCCCTGGAAGGGCTTTGGTTGCCGACACGGAGTACAGCATTGGAGTGACGGGGATCGGGAGATACGGATCAGCATGCCCGGTGGGCGTCGTTTGCATTACCTACTAACCGGTGACGAGCGCACCCGTGATGCTATTGAGCTGGCCGTTAGCCACTACCAGACTATGAACGGCAGGATAGATACTAGAGCCACTCTCAGTGCCGCCCTGTTTGGCTACTTTGTGGCCTGGGAGATTACGGGAGCTGACAAGTATCGCAGCATGGTTGAGAATATCACGGACATCTTCTGCGATCTGCATCCGGCTGGCGCACCGTACGAAATGTGTGAGGTGGACCTTTCCACAGGTCGGGGCCAGGCGCTGCACGATTCTGGCGTCATCTACGGGGGCATGTTTAAGGTCTTTGGTGGATTGCAGGTTTTGTTGGAGTTGGCTGAGCTGGAGGTAATTCCGGCACTGGATGATATGCTACTCTCCTACGCCGATTACTGTCTATTGCCTCCTGAGCGGCGCAGTCAACTGGAGAAGTGGGAGGCTACCGCTGGCCAGTATCATCAGTTTACTACTCTGCGTCTCAACAGCTTTGCCTACCTGAAGACTGGCGAGGCTAAGTATCTGCAGGCCGTTGAAGAGACCTTTGTGGAACCGGGAGTGGAATTTGCACCGGCCCCCTGGGACGAGTCTGTGAAGCTGCTTGCGCGTTCTGTAGCTGGCCAGCAGATGTCTGCCCGTGAGCGGCCCTCCTGG
>JALGTS010000302.1 GCA_029821255.1 Candidatus Zipacnadia bacterium | reverse complement strand
GCCGACCGGGATGGAACTGGAACTTTCAAAGGTTACAACCTGGCCCAGGGCGTGAACTGCGGCATCAGTACGACTGGCTCCCTGAACCTTAACCGGATGCCCTATCACCTGTGCCAGCGCTTGCTGTAACTCACCCTGTATCGTTTTTGCATTGGGCTGAATCTGAAATCCGGCATAGTCAGTGCCGTCATACTGGACCGTGAGCATCAGCTTGCGCATAGCTAACATCCAGCGAAGCGCGGGACCGTGGCGAAACTGTGTCTATTCAACCAGTTCAAGAATAGCCATTTCGGCTTGATCGCCGCGGCGAAGGCCTGCCCGAATAATACGCGTGTAGCCACCGGGCCGATCAGCATAGCGCGGGGCAATCTGCGTAAATAGGTAATCGACTAAATCCGGATCATTGATCAACCGCAGCACCCGTCGGCGAGCTGCCACGTCTCCCCGCTTGGCTTTAGTAATGATCTTCTCGGCTATCGGCGCGGCTTGCTTGGCCTTTGCTACCGTCGTCTTTATACGGTTGTGCCGCAACAGCGCATCAACCACTCCCCGCAATAGAGCTTTGCGCTGATCACTCGGCCTTCCCAGTTGTTTTCCAGCTTTGCGATGTCGCATTATATCAGCCTCTTACTGTAGCACAGCCGGTAGTCACCCAGCGATGCTGCATCTGCTATTCGTCTTGCCCATCTTGGTCGGGCTGGGCCAGCGTAAGCCCAAACTTCGCCAGCTTCTCAATAACTTGCTCCAGTGAGCGTTCCCCAAAATTGCTAATTCCCAGCAGATCCTCTTCCGTATGCCTTACCAGCTCACCAATTGTCCGGATATTTGACTTCCTCAAGCAGTTCAAAGAGCGGACTGTCAGATCCAGCTCCTCAATGGGCAGAGCTAATGTCTTATCATGGACTTCCGCTTCAGCCTCCTCTATCTTAGCCTCTGCCTTTTCTTTAGGTACTGCGGCAAAAACCGCGAGATATTCTTGCATAATGGCCGCAGCCTGCCGCAGCGCCTCGTCAGGCATAACAGTCCCATCGCCCCATAGCTCCAAAGTAAGTCGGTCCAGGTCGGTACGATGCCCCAAGCGCGTGGGCTCAACATGGTAGGAAACGCGGGCAATCGGCGAGAAGAGCGCATCTATCGGGATAACATCAAGTGGGGTACTCTGTCGGTCGCGCTCTTCAACAGGCAGGTAGCCTTTGCCCTCAGTAGCCCACATCTCCACATACAACTCAGCGCCCTCCTCAGTTATTTGCGCTATGTGCAAATCCGGATTCGCAACTTCCAGCTCGGGCGGGCACTGCACATCCGCCCCCGTTATTTCCCGAGGACCGGTTGCCTCGATGGTCAGCTTGTACTTTACCTTATCATCTTCAATCTCTGGCCTCTGACCATTAGCCCACCTAATCACCAATTCTTTAATGGCCAGGATTAATTCGGTACTATCTTCAACAACACCCGGAATAGTGCTGAACTCGTGACGCACACCCTCAATTCTTACGTCAGTGACAGTCAGACCAGTTAGGTGAGCCAACAGTACTCGCCGAAACGCATTGCCCAGAGTATGACCGAAACCTCGCTCCAGCGGTTCTATTGAAAAACGACCGTACTTCTCACTAAGTTCAAGTATGACTATTTCGGGCTTGACCCTTTCAGGCATATTCACCGCTCCTCACTTATCATATTCAGTTTCCGCTCGCATCCCCGCAGGGAACAGCTGGTCAGCAAAACCGTTAGCAGGCAGTTGCCTATCGCGAATAAAACTCCATGACTAACTGCTCATCGACATCGAGAGCGATCTCGTCCCGCTCAGGCAATCTGATGACCTCCACGACGCGGTCTTTCTCATCTACCTGCAGCCACCCGATACTCTCTGCTCGGGGAGCAGTGGCTGCCAAGGCTTCCTCAATAGGTTGAAGGTCCTTACTGCCATTCTTTGCCTCTATGCGCTGGCCAACTTTTACCAAATACGAAGGAATATTGACCACCTGGCCGTCCACAACGAAATGACGGTGGTTCACCATCTGCCGAGCTTGCGCCCGACTGTTAGCCAGACCAGCTCGATAGATTACATTATCCAGACGCCGCTCCAGTAGTTGCAGCAGATTATTCCCGCTGACTCCTGGCATGCGCTCGGCCTCACGAACGTAGCGGCGGAACTGTTCTACATTGTTACCGTAGATGTGGCGCAGCTTTTGTTTCTCGCGTAACTGCTTGCTGTAATCACTGACACGATACCGGCGAGTGCCATTGCCTCGGTGCCCCGGGGGGTAACTTTTGCGTTCCA
>JALGTS010000301.1 GCA_029821255.1 Candidatus Zipacnadia bacterium | reverse complement strand
ACTGACCAAGTAGTCAGGAGCGAAGCAGGCGACACTGCCTGCTGGCAGAAGGTCATTGTGCTGTAGCCAGAACAAGGTGGAGCCCATATAGCCGGTGGCGGGAGTGCAACCGCTACGGTCGAAACCGTCACCTGCCAGCTCCAGCATCTGCTGCAGGTAAGTTTTGCCCTCAGAGATTTCTTGCTCGCAGCGCTGGTCCTGCCAGCCGATAAAGGGACTTACTGGGTGGCAGCCGGCGTCGAGCAGCACCATCCCGTGCATTTGGCCGGTGATACCTATTCCGGCCAGCGCATCAACCTCAATTTGTGCGGCGACAGTGCTGATGACCTCCAGCGAAAGCTCAACCATGCCGTCAATATCCCATTCACTGCGGCCGGGGGGCTTGTTGTCACCGGGTAGCTTGCTGTTGTTGGGGATGCTGTGGCTGGCTACCACCTCTGCCGAATCTGTATCGAGCACCAGACCGGCGATGGTGGTGGTGCCGACATCTATTCCCAGGTATCTGCTCACAGCGACATCAATCCTCCGTCTATCGGCTTTTGGCCTATGCACCGCTCACCCAGCACTTTAACGCGACTACCGATCACTGACTGCACGTCTGCTACCAGTCAGTATCACGGTTCGTTGTCAACCGTTTCATATCCTGCTATACTGAGCTTGGTAAGGCACATTCACACCGTTCACGGACGAAAGGAGCTGCCAAGCATGGAGATTGCCCAGGTAGCGGGTGCTCCACAACTCATTGTTTGGTCCTGCCGGGGGCCAGTTGTTGACTCTCAGCATTATGGTCATATCGTGGTATCTAACCGGGAGGGGAAACTTGTCTATGTGCTCGGTGATTCAGACATATCAGTAGTGCTCCGCTCAGCGGCCAAGCCGATACAGGCTTTGTCAGTGGTAACATCCGGAGCCGCGCAAAAGTTTGGACTTACCTCCAAGGAGCTAGCTATCTGCTGTGGCTCGCATTCTGGCTCGAGTGGACATGTGAGTACAGTTGACAGAATGCTAAAACGGATGGGATTGGAGGAAGCCGATCTGTTGTGCGGCAGCCACTGGCCGAGTGACAATAAGGAGTTTGACCGTCTGAAGCAGGCAGACAAGTCACCTTCGCCCCTGCACAATAACTGTTCGGGCAAGCATGCCGGCATGCTTGCCGCAACTTTGGCTATGGAAGCTTCTCCTACCGAATACTTGCATACGCATCATCCTATCCAAGTACTCATACGGAAACATCTGACGTTGCTGTCCGGCCTTTCTGAAGATGAGTTTGAAACTGCTACCGACGGCTGCGGTGTTCCCACCTATGCATTACCACTGCGCAGTATCGCCACTGCTATCGCTCGCTTAGCTCTCCCTCAGCAGCTCCCTGCTCATCTGCAGAGTGCTGCTGTCCAGATCGCCCGGGCCATGAATAGACACCCTGATATGGTTCAATGCGCAGGTAGCTTCAACACTGAGCTATTGCGGGCCGGGCGGGGATGCTTGATTGCGAAGGGAGGGGCTGAGGGAATATTCGTGCTGGGCTTGATAAACAGTGGCCTGGGGATAGCAATTAAGGTGGCCGACGGTGCTAGCAGGGCATGGCCGCCAATAATTCTGGCACTCCTTAGTCGAGTTGTCGAGTTAGAACAGAGTTTTTTGGATAGATTTGCGCAGCCTGAAATCAGAAATCATCACGGCGACCGCGTAGGCCATCTGGAGGCCGCCCCCGTTCTCCGCGAGGTGTTGCCATAGCTCCGTTGTGGCTTTGCCAGCTTCGATTGTACGTTGCTCGTTGCCTGCGGCACGGGTTGGGCAAGTCTACTACTGCCGCCGGATGGTTATTGTCCACTGCGCTTTGTCCACTTCCGGCTGGTCCGATTCATATTCGTAGCCGCAGGCCTCAATTATCGGTCCGTACAGCGCTGGGCAATTTGCTGTCGTTGGGGATACTGTGACTGGCCGACACCTCTGCCGAATCTGTATCAAGCACCAGACCGGCGATGGTGGTGGTGCCGACATCTATGCCCAGATAGCTAGCCATAATATCGTGGCCCCTGGTAGGGAGGCATTTGTCTAACCTTAGGGGGGGAGCTTGTTCAGATCAGCTCTTGTGTGCTTGGCATCCCAAGTCTACTGAGGAACCAAGCTGAAAACTGCCGCACTGTTGCGGGCGGCTAGCTCCACCAGCAGGCCTTCGCACATTAGTTTCTCCCCTGTAATCGAGATAGTGCTCTCGTCTGGCTCGTCCACGATAGCCACAGCATACTGCCTCTCAGCGATCAGCTCGCGGGGGCGGATCCACTTGGTTTCGACTGCATCG
>JALGTS010000300.1 GCA_029821255.1 Candidatus Zipacnadia bacterium | reverse complement strand
ATCCCGGAGTCTACTGAGGACATAGTGGCAGCAAACAAGGCAGCCACTACCAGCCCCCGTAAGCCTACTGGCAGATTCTGGACGACAAAGAAAGGCAATATCCGGTCGGGATGAGTCATATCAAAACCAGCCAGCAGATGGGGATGCACATGGTAGAATACCCACAACATAGTTCCCACCCAATAAAAGCCCAGGCATATAGGTATGATAATGCCGGCGTTGAAAATCAGTGACTGCTTGCTCGCGCGCAGATCGGTAGTAGTGAGGTAGCGTTGCACTGCTACCTGGTCAGTGGCATAGGCAGAAAGATTAGCCACAAATCCGCCTAACAATACGCTCCAGAACGTAAGCCGCAGCGTAGGGTCAAAGCGAAAGTCAAACAGCACCAGTTTATTGTTCTGGTGAGCGATATTGTAGATAGCCGGCAAGCCGCCATCAATCTTTATTATACACATAATGGCAACAGCGACGATGCCCGCTACCAGGACGAAGAATTGCATGACGTCGGTCCAGATGACAGCGGTTATACCCCCCAGAACCGTGTACAATGTAGAGCCAAGGCCGGTGACTAAGATGGAGATACGCCAATCCAATCCCAAGAACTCAGACAATGCCAGGGACGGCGCGTATAGAACCAGTGCCATCCACGACAGACGCCAGAACATAAAGAAAGCACTGGCCGTCAACCGCATAGGCAGACTGAAGCGCCGCTCCAGGTACTCGTAAGCGGTATATATATTGAGGTTGTAATAAAAGGGCAAGAAGACGACCACAACGATGGCTACCACAAAGGGAACGCTGATAAAGCCCGTGGTGTACTGCAGATCGTGACGAAATGTCTCTGCGGGGCCGCCCAAGTAGGTGATGGCCGAGAAGACACTGGCCATAATAGAGATACCCACGGCAAACCAGCCCATCTTGCGTCCGGCGAGAAAGTAGTCATCAACGCCCTTCTGTTTCTTGGTAAATGCTACCCCTTTACCTACCACCACGGCGAGGTACACTACTACTACGGCGATATCAAGGGCGTAAAGATGAGTAGTAGTCATATTCTTCTCCGCATCGTGTAATTGTGTCTCACCACGGTACTACAGGCTTTTCACCATCGCTGCACCAATACCTCCTCTTCCCGGGAGCTTACCAAAGTGTTGGAATTATCACAGACCTGTGCTCGGCGTGTCCGGCGACCGGTAACCGATCTTAACAGTAGTCAATTATCTTCGTAGCGGAAAAACCACTTTCATTCTTCTGAGCGGAAGAATGCCTGAGCGCGTTCTTTCCGCTGGCCCTGCTTGCTGCTAACCAGTCCGCAAACCTGCGACGAGCAACACCGAGAAGGGCGGCGCCACAACGGAAAGCACCTTAGGCACAGACCGGCGACTGATTCCATAAGGTTGCTCCAATTCATCAGAAGGCCGGACGTGCCAAGATTCACCAGAGAACACAGCAACTGTGGCCTCGCGTAGGTAGGGTATGTGGGCTTGGAGCGATGTAGGCTGCAGATTACTAAGCAGTATGCGCACATGGTCGCCTTCACGAGTCATTAAGAAGGCAATTTGGCCGAAATCATCCATAGCATAGGCATCCACAAGCTCCCCCCGACACGCCTCGGAGAGCAGCCGTTGGCAGTAGCCGGTCGGCAGCATCCGCAGGCGGCGCCCCAGTTGCTCGCCGCGCGTGTCCGGCAGATGCCCCTTATACTCGCCCAGGTGGGTAACAAGCCCAGGCGGCACCAGCGACCATCTGGTCCCATCCGAGTAAGAGAACAATGAGGTGCCAGGAGTGTTGTGGATGAACATCCCGCTGACCCGGGGGTGGGAGGCAATGGCAATCTGGCGGGCAGTGTTGGCGACCGCGTGTCCCACCGTGTCGCGCTGCCGACTCCACAAGTCGAAGTTGTACTCGGTAATGAGAATCTTCGTGTGCTCGTAGCCATGGGCATCCAGGTCCTTGCTGAGCGCATTCAAGTGGGTGGTAACATCACGGGGGTAGCTCAGACCCCAGTCACGCCGATGCTGATCGTAAAGGTGAGTGATAACATGGTCAATCAGCGGAGCGACCTCCTGACATGACTCAATAACCCCACGGAACCCGTGGGTGACCACCGCCGCCACCTCCACATCGGGATTGGCTTGCTTGATAGCGCGGGCAAAACTGACAACAATGCGGCTATACTGCTCGAGGGTGGGTTTG
Organism: Candidatus Zipacnadia bacterium; assembly: GCA_029821255.1. Lineage (GTDB taxonomy): Bacteria > Armatimonadota > Zipacnadia > Zipacnadales > Zipacnadaceae > JALGTD01. The sequence goes on along the minus strand of JALGTS010000300.1, from coordinate 316 downwards.
TTTAGGGTCTTTGCTGTAACCGATGCCCTCGTTACCGATTTCCAGGACCAGGCGCCGGTTATGCCCGTGCTCCTTCCACCAGCGAGCCAAAGTGCCCGCGTTGCGTTCGGCTGACTTCGCCAACACGCCATCTACATCATCAGCGACCTGCTGCGTCGAGTACACCTGGTGGGTGTCGGGATCGTAGTAAATAGTGCTCACCACCATCACCACGTCAAAGCCGTTGCCGGAAAGATAATCAAAGATCGGCCGAGCATCTGTGTAGGGAGAGCCCTCAACTAATTCTCGGATTCGGCTCGCTGCAATATGCCCAAAA
>JALGTS010000299.1 GCA_029821255.1 Candidatus Zipacnadia bacterium | reverse complement strand
TCTACAGTAACCGCAGGACCGGTAGACGCAGCCGGTGGACCAGCACCAGGACCAGGCATCCCTCCACCCATACCCATTCCGGGTGGGCCTCCACCACGGCCAGGTGGCCCCGGAGTCATGCCTGCTTCGGGGGGACCGGGTGGCCCCGGTATCTCTCCAGGGAGAGCCGGTGGGCCTGGTACGGCCGACGGGCCGCCTTGACCTGTAGCGACTTGTTCTCTGCCAGTCTCACTGGTGCTTGGCTTCTTCTTACCGCAGCCCCAGACAATCACCAACAAAAGGGCTACGACCAGAACGACCACAATTACCTTAGAAATCTTCACGCGACTTCCCCTCCCTGCTTAATTAGATGGGTTGTGCCTAATCACGCTACTTATTCGCCGCTGCAAAGGAACTTCCTTCATAATTCGTATCACACCGGTCACGTATAGAGCAACTTATCCCCCCGTGCTATCCTCACTGCTGGGAGCCCTCTGTAGCGACTTGAGGAGCTGTCTCAGACACAGAGGGAAACTCAATGAATCGCTCGATCTTAGCTGTCTTCATTATCGCCGTACGCATCTCCTGGACAGCTTGGGCAAGACGGACCTGGTAGAGCTGGTTAGTTAGTTCTTCTTGGATTTCTTCAAACGGAGGTGTACCACCTTTTTGGTACGCCTCCCGCCGTAGTATATCCCACCCCATCGGTGTCTGAAAGACGGGGCTAATCTCCCCGTCACTCTTCAGCTTGAAGGCCTGCTCTCGCACTGGCTCCCAGGCTTTATTCGGTAGCTTGCCACGGCCCATCCAGGGTAACAACCCGCCGTTGTCACGGCCATACGGATCAATGGAGTACTCCTGAGCAGCTTTCTCAAAGGTAATCTTGCCCTCCACAATCTCTTGGCGGATCTTCTCGGCCTCCTCCTTAGTGGTCACGGTGATGTGACTGACCCGGACCGCCTCCGGTCGCTCCAACTGCTTGCGATGACTCTCATAGTATTGAGCCACTTCCTGCTCAGTTACCTTTACATCATCTTTGACCATCTTCTCCAGCAACAATCGCAGCTCGAGCTGCTCGCGGAAGGTCTGGGGGTTGAGATTACGCTGAGTCAACCATAGGGCGAAGACTTGGTTCCCCGTAAGTTGCGGGCTGGAAGCCGAACTGATGATGCTCTTTTTGGCCTCCTGGTACCGGGCCTCCACTTCCTCGGTGGTTACTGAAAGACCACGCTCTGCGGCCTCCTGGCGGATAGCCAGCGCTTCGATCATCGTCTCCAGCACTGCATATCCATGCCGCGACATTAGTTCCTGGACAAGCTGACTCTCGGTGATGGCCTCGCCGTTTACTTTAGCGGCTGGTTCCTCTTCTGCCAGCACCACGCTACAAATCAGTAAGACAATAAACCCGGTCAGAAAAGCCGTCTTCACCACATATCTGGCACTTGCCATAAGATAATTTCCTTTCGTGATTAGTTTGACTTCGCACTCAAGCCAGTCCAGCCCGCAGTCCGAGAACCGTCGCCTGGCCAGTCAACAGAGATGACTCCGTCAGTTATTCGCACAACTGTCCCCAGTTGGGTTGATAGCTTTTGCATACGCTGCGCTATCCTATCTCGTTTCTCCCCCGTAGCATACTCGGGGCCCAGGCGCGACCAGGGAATCCACACCGGTGTCATCTCCACCCGCCAACCTTTGCCCTCGGTATAATAGAGATCAAAAATGCCGCTTTCCATGCGCTCGCCACTGCGCTGGTCAAAGATGAAATTTCCCATGCTGTAAATGATGGGCCTGTTCTGGTAAAGCTCTATTCCTTCAAGAACATGTGGATGATGGCCTAGGACAACATCAGCCCCGGCCTCAATACTCGCATGAGCTACCTCAATCTGGCGGCTGGTTGGCTCGCGCCGATATTCTTCTCCCCAATGATAAGAGACAATCAACAGGCTGCAATTGTTCTTGGCTTGTTTAATCTGCTGGCACAGGCGGGTCAAATCCCGGTCAACTTTTGAGTAGCTGCCGCAGTTAAAACTCAAGTCGGTATACGCCAGGAAGCCAACGCGGATGTCCCGGACGGTAATAAATGTCGGGTCAGAGCCATGCGCTTTTGTTCGTGCCGCTCCCACATAGGCAATGCCGGCTCGCTCCAGGTGATCCAGGGTCTGGAGGAGCGCAGCCCTTCCTGAGTTGAGAGCATGATTGTTGGCCAGTGAGACGATATCAAAGCCGCCCAGAGTTAGCACTTTGACTGTTTTGGGATCAGCCCGAAATACACAGGCTTCCCGCGGCTGGTGAGGCCCGACTGTAGACAGCGGACATTCCAGGTTGC
>JALGTS010000298.1 GCA_029821255.1 Candidatus Zipacnadia bacterium | reverse complement strand
AAGCGTCCCCTAATGTATGTCTAATGTTTTTCCGAGTCCTGCCTCAGCCTCGGGCCTTTTCTGTCCTTCTTCGCTGCTTGCCCAGGCCCTGAGTAATCCTATCCAGCACCATAGCCAGAATAACAATACTGGTCCCCGCCATAACCCCTCGGCCGATATCAATTTGCCCCAACGCCAGGAGAACCTCCCGACCTAGTCCCCCAGCCGCAATCATTGCTGCCAGAACCACCATGCCTAGAGAAAGCATTATGGTCTGGTTGACCCCGGCCATAATCGAGGGCAAGGCGACGGGTAACTGGACTTTGAACAAGAGCTGGTTTTGGGTGGAACCGAAGGCATGGGCGGCCTCCACCAGTTCGGCGGGAACCTGCCTGATGCCCAGATTGGTCAGCCGGACTACTGGGGGCAAGGCGTAGATTACACAAGCCATTACGCCGGGCACTTTACCAATGCCAAAGAACATCAGGGCAGGGATAAGATAGACGAAGGCGGGCATGGTCTGCATCACATCCATTATCGACCTCAATATGGCTTCCACCCGGTTACTGCGGGCAGAGATTATTCCAAGAGGGATGCCCACCGCATTCGAGATAAGCACTGCCGTTGCCATAAGGGCCAGGGTAGCCATGCACAGGTCCCATAATCCGAGCGTAAAAATGAAGTACATCCCGGCCACACTGAATATCGTAGTTCGGCGGCCGGCCAACCACCAGGCAAACAGAGCAACGAGCATAAGAACCGACCACCATGGCAGCCAAAGCATAAACCTCTCGAAGCTATTCAACACCACCGCAGTAACAGCTCCTATGGTATCGAAAACCACTCCCAGGTTGTGTACGAGCCAGTCCATAGCGGCATCCACCCACTTGTCCAAGGGTATCTTGAAATAGCCTCCACGATAGTCGTTAAAAAGCCAGCCCAGCACGATTATGAATCCAACCGCTCCAAGCCTGGCTGATAGAACCGTTACGCTTCGCTTAAGTATTTGTCCGGGCCAAACTGTCGACGTGTTCTCCTTTCCCTTGGATGGGGTATTAGACGGTACCATGAGGATTCTCCTTTCCCGCCAAGGCCCGTAGTAAAACCACGCGTGGCACTTCACCGATAAGTTTCTCATCACCATCAACCACCGCTACCGTGTTATCACAGGCGGCCGTGAGGGGAGTTACTTCTGCAATTGGTTGGTCAGGGCCAACCATTGGGGCTCTCTCGATTGTGATTTCGTCCAGCGTTGTGCAATTACGAGTAAGGGCCTGACTGATATCATCGGCTTTGATAACGCCCATAAGCCTATCCTGGGAATTCACGACGAATGCCTGATCGATGCCCTTCACCTCCATCACCTGCAGGGCCGCCCTAAGCTTCTGACTGGCATATAGTTTTAGCTCTGGCTTCCTCATGATGCTTCTCACCGGTAAGACCTTATCGTGGGAGACGTCGCAGACAAATTGGGCCACGTATTCGTTGCTTGGCGCGGAAACTATTTCTTCCGGAGTGCCTAGCTGAACGATCTCGCCATCCTTCATGATCGCCACCTTGGTACCTAGTTTGAGTGCTTCGTTGAGGTCATGGCTGATAAACACAATGGTCTTCCGCACTTTCGCTACGAGGCTAATAAACTCGTCTTGCATCTGACGACGGATGAGCGGGTCAAGAGCACTGAACGGCTCATCCATGATCAGTATTTCCGGGTCTAGAGCGAGCGCCCTTGCCAGCCCCACCCGCTGTTGCATGCCACCGCTAAGTTCATCAGGGTAAGAGTTCTCCCAGCCCCTGAGACCCACTAGATCAAGCACCTCCCGTGCTTTCTTTTGCCGTAACCCTTTATCCAATCCCTGCAACTCAAGCCCATAGGCGGCGTTTTCGAGTATGGAGCGATGGGGGAACAGTGCGAAATGCTGAAACACCATGGACACTTTGTGGCGCCGTGCCATCCTGAGTTCTGCCTCATTCATGGTAGCGAGATCAATCCCGTCCAGAAGTACTTGCCCCCGGGTTGGCTTGATGAGCCCGTTGAGACAACGGGCCAGGGTAGACTTTCCGCTTCCTGATAGTCCCATGATCATAAATACTTCACCTTCAAGAATATCGAAGGAAACATTTCTTATAGCTATAACATGACCAGTCTGGTCCAGTATCTCCTCCTTGTTCATTGTATCGGTGACCACACTCAAGGCATGTCGTGGAGAAGGCCCAAAGACCTTCCACAGATTCTTACAGGATATTTTGGGCTGGGATATCTGGGTTTCAGTCATGAGTTTTGCCTCAAATCTGTCAAGGTAAACTTGGATCGGCAGTGGAAGGGCTCGCCATCAAGAAACTG
>JALGTS010000297.1 GCA_029821255.1 Candidatus Zipacnadia bacterium | reverse complement strand
GTAGTCACCGGGCATCGGCGCTTCCAAAGAGACCAGCAGTGCCGGGTAGTCTGACCAGCCTCTGCTCCTGAGGCCCACTCGCCCTCCTAAATACTCTGCACCGGGGCTGGCGGCCGCCCGGTAGCTCAGGTAACGAACCTGGTGAGTTGCAGCCTCCTCATTGAGCTTCCCGTCCGGCCCCCGCGCCCCGACCAGATCTACCTCATCTGCCACCGCCCAACACCCAGCAATCAGCAACACCAACAATAGCACACCTATAATACGCTTCATCAGCTTCGCGTCCCCTCAATAGGGTTTGTAGTAAGCGTCTTTGTTACATTGGCTCCGATACCTCAGAATTCCTCCGCAGCTCTCACGTAAACTGTCTGTTCACTGCTATTACAAACTACTGTCAGCCATTCTATCCTACCTCCATCTTGACACTCAAGTCCCTTATCCTCTACACTTGCGGTTGCCCAATGACCTGCGGCAAATCTATCGGGAGGAATTCTGATGAGTAGCAATGTCAAGAGGGTACCTCTGCTTTTTGATTGCCCCGCTGTGGCCAGTGATCAACCAGTCCATCTCACACAGGGCGTTCCTTTTGCTGATGGGGAGCTGCCTGCGGGAACGCCAGTGCAGATTAGCGACGGACAGGGACAGGTCTACCCTACCCAGGCCCAACCTCTGGCCACCTGGGCGGCGGATGGCCAGTTCGTGCGGTGGCTGCTGATTGACTCGCTTCTGCCCGGTGATTTCGGGCAACAGGGGCACGAACTATTCGTCGAATACGGCCAGTCAGTTGAGCCACCTGCCCCTGCTACGCCTGTGCAGGTCAGCCGCGAAGATAGTCATATTTGCCTGGATACAGGGCAACTGCAAGTGGATCTGCGCACGAATGATCCTGACTTCTGGGCAGGGCTAAGTGTCCGTAACGAGGGATGCTGGCAGAATCTGATCCGAACCCGACCAGGCCCATACCTGTATATGAGCGATCAGCACGGCAACTGCTACAATTCCTGGCGGGCTGCACCAGCTCCACGCATTGAGATAGAAGACAATGGGCCGGTTCGCGCTTCAGTTTGTATCAGAGGATATCTGGCCAGCAGCGACTCCCGTCGGTTTTGTCCTTTTGTACTGCGTTTGCACGTCTGGGCCGGCTGCACCGACCTGCGGCTGTTTCATACTTTCATTTTTGACCAGGATCCTGATGCAATAGAGCTATCTTCCATCGGGCTAATCCTACCTATGGAGCTGGGCGATGGTTTGCGAGTAGCCTTCGGTGGTGAAGAGGAGGTCCACTGGGCCAAGACCTGGCAACAGGCACAATTGCTGCACACCAGTGACCAGGCCTACCATATCACTCTTGATCATAAGGATTTCGCCAAGGGTATGCAGGCCACTGGCTGGGCCAGCCTAAGTGGTCCGACAGGTAGCATAACCGTAGCAATGCGCGATATGTGGCAGGAGTTCCCCAAAGGCATTCACGTCGACCAACAAGGAACGGTAGATCTGCAGATCTGGCCGGAGCACTACGAAGAGCCGCTGCGACTGGAGACGCCATGGAAGGAGGAACCCATCCGGGCTCAAACCGCGGACGAGCTGCTCAAAAAGCTGGAGGAGAATCCCACCGCTGGCGTGAATTTCAAGGGATTCTTAGGCGATATCGACCGGGAGTCATTGCCAAGCCTAGCCGAAGGCAATCGTGAATCTCTCGAGCAAGCCCGGGCATTTGCCAATAAGCACCTACAGGACCGGAGAGTAACCTGGGGAGATACTGGGACCGGCAAGCCGGCCGGCCTGGCCAAGACCCACGAGATATGGCTTGATTTCCGCTCCGAGCCGGCTACCGACGAACAGGCAGAAGCCTGGAACAGCCTGGTGCAAACTCCCCCCTTAGCCCCACCTGACCCTGACTACACCTGCGCGACCGAGGCGCTACGCATCTGCCATCCCTATGACCCCGACAGGTTCCCTGAGGTGGAAGAAGGCCTGGAAGCGATGTTTGACGAGTTGTTGGCCGGCCCTATCCATGAGCAGCGATTGTATGGAATGATTGACTACGGAGACCTGGTCAACGGCCATGGACGACTGCATGGTTTGGTCTATTTGATGTTCAAAGACGATCCCGAAACGAAGATCACCGACTTGATCGGCTGGATGAACAACGAAGCCAACGACGAGTGCGAGAACATATGGCTGATGTATGCTCGCACCGGGCAGCGTAAATACTGGCAAGTAGCCGAGGCCTACTCCGAACATCTGGAGGATGTTGATACTATCCACGCTCACCCCACCGACCCTGAAGCCGTGGGACTCATCCACTACCACAATATGCTGCACTGGAGCG
>JALGTS010000296.1 GCA_029821255.1 Candidatus Zipacnadia bacterium | reverse complement strand
TATGGTTTGACGTGGGGTTATCCAGTCCACCTGCACTGCGATGAGAACACGGCCATCGCGATCGCACTGGACCTGGGCAGGCAGTTCCAGGAGACGGGTTGTCTCCGCCCGCGAGCCAGCCACTACGGCGCGCTTCCCTTGTATCTGCTCTGGCTCAGCTTGGCATCAACGACTGGAGTGAGCAGGCTTCTAGGCCTGAGCATCGACGTTAATGCGCTGTCACTGGCGGTGGGACGGACCATTTCGGCGTTGGCTGACAGCGGGACGATATTGGTAGTGTACCTGATCGGCGCCCGTGCATTTGGCAAGAGGGGTGGGCTGATCGCCGCCGCCTGCTACGCTATCGCGCTCCTACCGGTGCGGGAAGCCCACTTCTTCACGGTAGACCCCCTTGCTACTCTGATGCTGGCCATATTCCTGCTTCTGTGCGTACGCCTCGGCACGGCGCCGACTGTCAAGAACTTCATCTTCTGTGGGGTTGGTTTGGGGCTAGCGTTGTCAACTAAGACCTCTGCGCTGCCGCTGCTGCCACTGCCAGCGGTAATCTGGTTCGCTACGCTCAAACCGTCCCTACATATCTCATCAGCATCTCGCTGGGGTGCTGTGACAAAAATGCGGATTGCTGCGGTGGGGTTGATCGTTTTGGGTCTGCTGCCGCTACTCGTATGGGGGCAATTCCGAGAAGAGGCCCGCCGCTTCGCCGAAAGTAGACTCCTGAGGCCGCATCCCGACAGTTCGTTTGCTGCCGAACATGCGCCTGTCTTCTGGGAGGCGAAGATAGCTCAGACTCTGGATGCCGCTGACGGTGCCACCCACGGGGCTGCCGCCCTGCTGGACGGCCTGGGCGTGGTCATTCTGATAGTGACTCTCACGTCCCGCGGCCGCCAGTGGGTCGCAGCAGCATGGCGCCAGAAGGGCGGAATCATCGGGTGTTTCGGGGTGGCGGTGGCTGTGTTCCTGCTCATCAATCCCCACGCGGTGCTCAGCCCGGCTCATTACTGGTTGCCGACGGACACACTAAAACTGACCTGGAATGCCTTAAATGCCAGTGGTGCCTACCGAGCCGCACCGTTTGCCTGGACATTCCAATTCGTGGACACCACACCGTATCTTTATCAGCTCAGGCACATCTACCCGTACGCGTTGGGCACGCCGCTGATGATTATCGCTCTGGCGGCGGTAGTCTACTGGTGCAGCCAACTGTTGCGGCGGCAGGCAGGCCCCGCCTGGCCCCTGGTAGTCGCCATACTGCTTATGCTGGGCAGCATGGGCGGTATGTGGATGAAGATGACCCGCTATGTTCTGCCTCAAATTCCCGTTTTGTGCCTGCTTGCCGGAGGAATGCTGGGCGTATTTCTTAACACAACGGTGCGCTATCGGCGATGGCTCGCTGGTGCAGTGGTGGCGCTGGTGCTGCTGCCTACAGCGGGCTGGTCTGTTGCTTACCTCAATATCTATAGGCATCCGGACAATCGCCTGGCAGCATTCAACTACGTAAACGCGGTTGTGCCACCTGATAGCAATATCTTAATTGAAGAGGACGACGCCTGGGGCATCACCGGCCTCAACTTGTGGCAGACGCTCAGCAGACGGAACGTGCGCATCTATGATCCCTACTACATTGAACACGACTACTACGGCCGGTCCATTCCGGCAGCCCAACTGGCCGCGAAACGCGAATACTTGGAGGAGCATCTCCAGTGGGCTGACTACCTGGTACTGACCGAGTTGCGGCGCGAACGTATTCGCCACCTGAGCGCACAGTTCCCAATAATCAGTCGCTTCTACGAACGCCTATTCGAAGGCCGATCAGACTGGCAGTTGCTTGCCGAATACGACACGGGGCCTGCATTATTTGGTATACGCATTGACGACTCAAACTCGGAACCGACTTTCCGCTTATTCGACCACCCGCATATCTACGTATTCACCAAGATAATAGATAGAACGCGGAGGGCAGAGCAGTGAGAGGCAGACTACCTCAGGCAGCGACTCATTCACAGCCCCTCACCCCCCGGCAGGTGGTGACTGCTTGGCTAGTCTTTGTTGCCCTCTGCGGGATATACCTGGTCACAGCTAAAGGCTTCAGTGACATCGGGGACGTAGAAACCTACTATGTCATAACTGAAAGTATTGTCGAGCGGGGCTGGGTTGACCTGCCCGAATCAGCCGGGCTTACCGATAAGGTCCTCAATCCACCAGGTATAATACACGGTAAGGATGGGCGGATCTACAGCCAATACTGGCTGGGCTATCCGATTTTTCAGATTCCCTGGTATCTAGCGGGCAAGTGGGCTGGGCAAGTTGCCACCCGTCTACACCCTGCTCTCGCCCCGATAGCTCAA
>JALGTS010000295.1 GCA_029821255.1 Candidatus Zipacnadia bacterium | reverse complement strand
CAGGCTGGCGTGGAATAATATCACCCCACACCTTGCTGTCACAGAACCATTGGGGGGTAGGAAAGTACTTAACTGGCCGGGTTATGGCTTGAGTGTATTGGAGTTGTTGAACCACTTGCCCTTCTCACGCGCTTGCTGCTCGGCTTGGCGTACCGCCTGCCAGTCAACCCGGTCTCTGCTCCACTCCAGCCGATGCTTATGCTCTTCCCAATCCGCCCGGCTCTTGATAAGGAAATCAATTCGCCCCGGGGTAGAGACTGCGTTTTTCCAATTCTTGCTGACGGTTCCGTCGGCGGAACGGATGATAGTATACTCGTCAGTCTCCTCTATAACCTCTGTGGGAAAGCGGAACGTTAGGTCAGCTCCTACTCCCATCATCGCATAGTCAAAATACTGGGCGGGAGTAGTATCCTCGGGTAGTCCCTCGCGGTGCCAGCGCTTGATAGTTGTAGCCCAGGGATTGTCGTGGATAGGCACCCGGTCTGGCTCCTGCAGGTTCAAGGCAGCTAATACTCGTTCCCGGTCAGTCATCCTCTTTTGCCTCCGCTACTATTCAGGATATGGTTCGGCACCAACTCGGTCATTTTGGCGAAGGCATGCTCATCACCGGCCTGTACCACAGCTCGGCGGACCTTGCTAAGCACTGGGGGACGGGAAGTGGCGTTGTGGCCGTCGCTGGCTATTATATGAGCTAATTGTTTGTGGATCAGATCAGCGGCGATTCTCCGGATGGTTCCACCATACTCTCCCCGCAGGCTGGATGCATTGATTTGAATCAGGCAGCCGTGTTCTACTAACCGCGTGTACACCTCCGGCTGGCGCTGCGCTATCTCCGCGCGCTCAGGGTGAGCCAGTATCGGGGTTATGCCGATGATCTGAAGCTCAAAGCAGAGCTGCTCAAGGTAGTTGGGAATGCCGATGAACGGTGGCTCCAGCAGTAGATAGTTCCCCTGGTCGGCGATCGTCATAATTTGGCCATCGCGGACTGTCTCCGCCAGATTGGGATCAGCCTGCACCTCGGCTCCCGGCAGCACCGTCAAGGAGAGGCCATGGTCAGCCAGAGCTATCTGTAGCTGCTGGACGGCCGTGCGGATCTGTGCAGGTGCTGGGCCGGCGTCTACCGAACAATGAGGCGTGGCCACAATCGTCTCAATACCATCATCCAGGGCTATGCGCGCCATTGCCAGGGAGGTGGCCAGGTCAGGAGAACCGTCGTCCAGACCGGGCAGGATGTGGCAGTGTAGGTCAATCATCAGATGCCGCTCTTAAGCAAAAAGCGCCCTGGAGCGGATTTTTTTGCCAGGGTGCTTGTGTTATCATGGGGCGTTATCCGTAGTTACTCGGTGCCAAAGTTTACATAAGCCCGCTGCTCGACGCGGTTCCACTCGACTGAAATGCCAAACAGATTACAATAGAAGCGCAGTGGCACATACATAGCACTTCCCCGCTTGATCGGAACCCGTTCCACATCAGTCTTTACACCGTTGACCAGCACATAATGTTCGCCCGGCAATACGCGCACCAGCGTCTTGTTGCGCTCGAGTTCAATCAGGTTCTTCGGCGGTCCGGTAAGGAGCTTACCACCAATATGGCGCATCAGGTCCAGCAGACTGATGTACACCCGCCCCTCCTTTAGGAAAGGCTTATATTCAAAGTCGCCCTCCCGGCCGTTGAACCAGACCATCTCCCGCTGGATCTTCTCACGGTGTATGATCTGAAACTTGGGTGCTGGGCTTTGCGCCCACACCAATGCTACGGTACTGAGCAGAAGGCTGGTAGCTACTGCGATAGCTACTATCTTTCCAGTTTGCTCTGTGGTTTGCATCAATATGCCTCCCGGATAACGCAAGGATACCCGACAACCTCCAGTAGTATAACACAATAACTGCCTTGGTGTCAAAGCAAGCGGTCTTATTATTGCTGCCGCGTACCACGTCCGTGCCAACGAAAACCTACGCCAGCCCGTATTGTTTTAGGCCGGTCTTTGTCTTTATGTGTCCCTCTCTGGCATTGTGCTGCTATTCTACGTTCCCATCTCCCAACTTGACAGGTACTTTTCCTGCTCGGGCGTCAGCGTGTCTATGGATATGCCCATCGTTTCCAGTTTAAGGGCAGCAATTCGCTCATCAATGGGCCGAGGTACCGGGTGGACGGCCACTGGCAAGGGCTCATCCCGGTCGGCCACATATTCGGCACACAACGCCTGGTTGCTGAAACTCATATCCATCACCGACGCCGGATGGCCCTCGGCCGCCGCCAAGTTGGCCAGCCGTCCCTCGCCGATAACGAATAACTCCCGCCCGTCGTGCAGGTGATATGCATCCAGATTAGGCCGAATAGTGCGGACGGTGG
>JALGTS010000294.1 GCA_029821255.1 Candidatus Zipacnadia bacterium | reverse complement strand
ATCAAAGAAGGAGGGAGGTTATCCACGCAGAAATAACCTAAATCTTCCAAAGTTTTTAAAGCCTGGGACTTACCGGCGCCTGAAAGGCCTGTAATTATGATTACGCTGGTGTTGGCGTCCAAAATAACCGACCTCGATTTCGTCAATGATGCTCAATTGGTTGTATTCCCATGGCCCTCCACACTTTTTGGTACAAAGAAGGTTTAACCAAGAAATTAAGATTAGCTCCTCTTTGCCACGACTTGTACATGCTTTTGCCCTGTTTTAAACCAAATTCGTCTAAATTCTTGGGTTCTTCAAGACGTGGTTTTGGGTGTCTGGAATAGCTGTCGTTTGGCATAAAAATAGTCTGGTTTTTGTATTCGACGTTGTAATAAGTCATTCCTTTTCTCACTCTGATAGGCTCGTAAACCGAACTGAAGTTTCTTGCGATCCAATTGGCCATTACTAGGGGACTATCGCCGGGATTTACGGTTGCATGACCATAAAAAGGAGGTATTAGAAGAATGTCGCCTGGGCCGTAATCTGCTACCACGAAGTCTTCTACCTCGCCTGTAATGTCGCCGCCTTTTTGAAGCAAAAAATGGGCTTTTCCGTAGAGGACCTGGTAGACTTCAGGGTATGTGAACATCTGACCAGGTGCCATAGGGTGATAGTGTCCGAAAGTCTTTACATATTCGGAACCAATTTTGCCTGGGTATATAACAGTGATGTCAAAACGGAGCCCTGCGTTGATTATAGCGTTCCGATCCTTTTCCAATCCTGTGTCGCGATACATAAGGTAAAGGACTTCGGGGCCGGTCTGGTTAGGGTAAAGGAGAACAGGTGTCAGTTCTTCAAACTTCCTTGGTTGAGCTTTTGGTGATATTACCCCAGGTCCGAACACTAAGGTGCCGTCTTCTTCTAAGAATAGCTCGAAACCGGCAAATTCAGATATATCGATCATGTTATCACCCTTTTGAGTATTTGTTATTTACAAGCATGATTTACCTTTTAGGGTTTTTGGGTTTGCAGATAATCTCCAGTATTTCTGTATCGAATATTGTCTTGGCGTGAGATGGCTTAATCACCAGGGCGGTGTCTGCTCCTTTTCCCGAACCACCGACGGAAATGACTGGTTGTCCGTAAGGGATCAATCCTGCGTCCAGGGCCATTACGGCGATTTCTACAGCCACTTTTGTTCCTTGGCCAAACATTCGCAGAGTGTGGGAAATAATGCCGCCGGGATACAAGCCGCCAAATTTGTTGGTGACTGCTCTTTCTACGTTGCCAAAAAGGTGAGTTGTAGTAAGTATATCTACTCCCTGGTTTTTAAGATTCTTTCTTACTTCTGGGCTCATTTCGTCGAAACCGGGTTCTCTGAAACCAACGTGATGAGTAACGCAAACAACTTTGGGGCCTTTACCTGCAAAATATTTTGCCGTGTAGCCTGTATTGGACGCCACCACTATGTAACCGATATTCAAATCTTTTGCCCTTTGGATTGCCAATTTTGCAACTTCTTCTGTGTTCTCGCGGCCTGGTTTTTCAAAATAAACTATGTCGCTCACCCAACATTCCCCCCAAATCATGTAAGATGTATCTAGTATCAATATTACACTTCAAGCGTTATAAAGAAAAAGCTTTTTACCCGTTTCTATTTGCCATTTTACACCAGTAGGGCGACAGCTGGGAACAAATACAACAAATGTATGTAAATAATGAGAAGGGTTCCAGGAATCGTTAGCGAATGATATTCTATACCCGATAGAAAGGGCGTGGACGGTTACTTGCTAGAGCAGCTTCGCTATTTCACGTGGCAAGACATAGTTTTGGCCGTAGTCGATATTGCCATAGTAGCTTATCTTTTCTATAGGCTATTTGCATTAATTAGAGGTACCAGGGCTGTTCAGCTCTTGAAAGGTATTGCTATTCTTTTTGTGCTGGTATCTTTAACCCAGTGGCTGCGTCTTTACACTGTAAACTGGCTTTTGGTTCAGGTCCGCACTATGTTGGTAGTTGCCCTTCCAATAGTTTTTCACCCTGAGATCAGAAGAGCCTTAGAGCAAATGGGGCGAGGTAAGCTATTCACCAGATCCCTGTTTCGCGGACAAGAGTCGCCTTTAAAGGTTCTCGACCAAATTGTCAAAGCATCTTTTAGCCTTGCTGTGGCTCGCATCGGTGCCTTGATCGTTATTGAGCAGGAAACCGGTCTAGAAGAGTACATGGAAGATGCGGTAAGACTTGACGCAATTGTCAGCGCCGAGTTGTTGCAGAATATTTTTGTGCCTAATACCCCACTTCATGATGGTGCTGTTATCATTAGGGGCGACAGGATAGTTGCAGCGGCGTGTTTTCTCCCATCTACCCAAGATCCTGT
>JALGTS010000008.1:12771-15646 GCA_029821255.1 Candidatus Zipacnadia bacterium | reverse complement strand
GTCTACGACTTTGGCCGACTCGGGTAGCACCTTACCTTCCATCAACCCGGGGATTTCGCGGAACTGCCGGCGCACCTCGTTGATGATTGAAAAAGCGGCACGGCTGACCGCGCGGATGGTCATTGAGCTAAACAGAAATGGCATCGCGCCACCAATGAGCAGGCCGATAAAGATGCGTGGGTCGTTGACCGGCAGGCTGTAATGGGCAACTGCCTTGATGCTGACTGCTTCGGTGACCTCGCCACCGGCCAGGCCTTGGGCGACCTTGGATAAATACGAGCCGAACAAGGCCGAGGCTGCGATGACTGCTGAGGCGATAGCGATACCCTTAGTGGCGGCCTTGGTGGTATTGCCCACGGCGTCCAGCAGTTCCACCGCAGTAGAGGCCTCTTCAACTTCGGCCATCTCCGAGATGCCTTGGGCATTATCCACGACCGGCCCATAGGTGTCCATAGAGATGATAACACCGGTAGTGGTCAGCATGCCCAGTCCGCATAGTGAGACACCGTAAAGAATGTCTACTGCGCTGCCACCGGCGAAGACGACTGCTGACCAGAGCAACGCGCCACAAATGGCGACCAGTGCCCAGACCGAACCTTCCAGCCCTTCGGCAAAGCCGGTCAGGATAGTAGTGGCTGAGCCGGTCTGAGTAGAGCGGGCGATAGTCTTAACTGGGTTGTAGCTGTATGATGTGTAGTACTCAGTTAGCTTGTAGATAGCGATAGCCAGTATTAGACCGGAGAAGGTGGCCCAGAACAACTTCATCCCCTCGTGGACGGGTCCGACATAGTACTGGGCGGCTATGAAGAAGCCGACTGCGGATAGTATCGCTGACCACACTACTCCCCGGGTAATGGCCGCCATGGGATGTTCCTCTTCGTTGCGCATCCGCACGATCCAGATGCCGAGCATGGAAGTGATAACCCCGATAGCGCGCACAATCAGGGGGAAGATAATCCAGACGGTGGCCTTACGAGGATCGTCGTGGAAGTGGGCCAGGGCTAAGATCATTGAGGCAACCAGCGTGACCTCGTAGGATTCAAAGATATCAGCGGCCATTCCCGCACAGTCGCCGACGTTGTCGCCGACGTTGTCAGCGATAACAGCAGCATTGCGCGGGTCATCTTCGGGGATGCCGGCCTCCAGTTTGCCGACCAGATCAGCGCCGACGTCGGCAGCCTTGGTGTAGATACCGCCGCCGACTCGCATAAACAGGGCCAGGAGGCTGCCGCCGAAGCCAAAGCCCAGCAGGACTTCGGTGGCATGTTCCTTGAAGATCATAAACAAGACAGTAGCGCCCAGCAAGCCCATAGTGACGGTGAACATGCCGGTTACTCCGCCGGCGCGGAAGGCGATGGACAAAGCCTGGGCGATGCTGCTGCGGGCGGCTGCTGTACAGCGAGTATTGGCCCGCACCGCTAAGGTCATACCGATGTACCCGGTCAAGCCGGATCCCAAGCAGCCCAACAAGAAGGCCAGAGCGCGGCCGATGGCAGTACCCAGGCCGCTGCCCATACCGCTAAGACCTAATAGAATGACCAGTATGACCACCAGCCAGGCGATGGTCTTGAACTGGCGCCCCAGATAGGCATAAGCGCCCTCCTGGATCTGGGCACCTACCTGTTGCATTCGCTCGGTGCCCGGGTCTTTGGAGAGCACATCCCTGCGCAGATAGAGTGCGTACAACACACCCAGGACACCGCAGCCGATTATCACCCATAGGATGGTTGACTCAAAACTGGTGAATTCCAACTCTTTTCCCTCCTTTTGACATCACAAGCTGATAACTGTAAATGCAGACACAGACAAACCGAGTCAGGAGAGGATGCCTGACTCGGGCGAAATCACCCAATAACGGCTGTAATTATCCCTATTAATATACAATATACGGAGAAAAATATCAAGTTACCGGTGCGAACTGCCTTGACCACCAGATGTACGCTAAAGTAACCAGAAATAGCTGCGACTAACCCGCCCAGCAGGTAGGTGCCCAATTGTTGCAGACTTATTGGACTTTGTGCGAGTTTTACGGCCTCAAAGACAGTCCCACCAAGGATTACTGGCGCTGACAGCAGGAAAGCAAATCGTGGGGCCCACTGCCGGTGAAATCCTCGCGCGAGGCCGGCAGCAATGGTAGTGCCTGACCGCGAGATACCCGGCACCAGCGCTAACATCTGGGCAGTACCAATCAGCAGTGCATCAAGTACCGTAGTTTGGCGCTGCTCTTTTCGTCCCGCCAACCAGTTGACGGCCAGCAGGATGAGGCCGGTTATCACCAGGGCAATACCAACAGCTTGCAAGCTACAGAACAGTTCTTCAATCTGTTGTTCAAAGAAGAAACCGGCCAGGGCTGCAGGGATCGTTCCGACTATCAGCAGGCCAACCAGCTGACGACCGGCTGTAAGCTGTGCCTGCTGGCTGGGTTCGGATGCGGACCAGACGAACAGGCTCCGCAACATATCAGCGAAGTCGTGGCGATAGTAAGCAATTACCGCCAGTAGTGTTCCAAAATGGGCAATGACAACGAAGGCGATCGGCATCTCCCAGTTGCACCACTGCGAAACGATGGCGAGATGGCCCGAACTAGAGATAGGGAGAAATTCGGTGGCGCCTTGCAGTATTCCCAGGACAACGGCGCTCAGCCAGCTCATAGTGGTTCCTCAGCGGCTGTCTGTAGCTCGCGGTACCAGCGATATGTGGTGGTGAAGAGTGCAGCAATGGGCACAGCTATGATCATGCCTAATATGCCGCCGAACTCGGCGCCAATTAGCAGTACAATAATTACCGTCACTGGGTGCAGCCTGACCTCCCGTCCCAGTACCGTAGGCACGATGAGATTGGCTTGGAGTATGTTGAGGATTATGTAGAGTATAGC
>JALGTS010000008.1:0-12732 GCA_029821255.1 Candidatus Zipacnadia bacterium | reverse complement strand
GAGCAGGGGGATGCCTATGACCAACACACCGGCAGCCATAGAGCCAATGATGGGAATGAGCTGGGCCAGGCCGGTGAGCAGGCCGAGGGTCAGGAAAGCACTGACCCCGGCAACGTAGAGGATCAGCGCAGTGGCTGCGCCGATAATAAGGCAGACGAGGAGCATTCCCCGAATGTAATGATGCATCGTTACGTTAAGCCGGCCGATAAGCTCATTGGCATTCTCGCGGTAATCCAGCGGCAGCAGCGCCACTGTGCTGTCCCGCAGTTTCCGGCTATCAGTGACGAAATAGAAGGTCAGGAAGGGAACCAGAATCAGCTCAATTATGAAGACAGCCTTCGGGGCAGCCCAGGCAGGCATCCGGGCCGCCAGTGTAAGTAGACCCTCGGCCCATGCCTGGGCTCGCTTGGCGGCGAACTGTTTGACGCTATCGGGGACAAGATCCGGATAATCGCGCATCCATTGCTGGATGCGTTCCTGGAGTTGCCATTCCTCCAGCAATACGGGCAGTCGGTTCTTGGTGAAGTCCTTGACCAAGGTAGCAACGTCTTCAACATCCTGGGCGATGGCGGAAGATGTGGCCAGGATGGCCAGCACGACAAGCCCGGCGCTAATGATCATAACCAGGATAGCAGCTACTGCCCGCTGATTATGTTCGGATAGGGGCAGCCGAGCATGCGATAGCCGTTCTACTGCCGGGCTAATGATGTAGGCGAGGGCGACCGATAGTACAACCATGGCAATAATGCCGGCTATTCTGCTTAGGAGGGCCCCTAACAGTGGCGGAGTCCAGAGGATGATATACAGGAGCAGACCGGTAACCACCAGTGTGGCAACCACCCGGCGCGAAGTCCAGTTTGTTTGCTGGTGACTATTGTTACTCATCTTGCCCCTCCTCCTGACCGTGATTAGCCGAAGAGGACTTGAATTCACTGGGACGCTGGGACCGGATACCGAAAAAATATTCCAGTGCTTGACCGATGCGAATCGCCGCATGGCCGTCGCCAAACGGTGAGCCGGCTCTGCTCATATCGGCATAGGCACGAGGGCTGGTCAACAGGCGATTGGCCTCAGCTACGATACGTTCGGTATCAGTCCCTACCAGGCGAGCAGCCCCTGCGGCAATAGCCTCCGGTCGTTCGGTGGTCTCGCGGGCGACCAGTACGGGGACGCCCAGGGCTGGGGCCTCTTCCTGGATACCGCCAGAGTCGGTGATGATCAGATCAGCGCGGGCCATCAGCGGCACGAAGACCAGGTAATCCGGTGGTTCACAGAGAATAATCCGCGTGACGTCGCCCAGCAGTTCGTTTGCCGCCTCGCGCACTGCAGGATTCGGATGAACCGGGTAGACTATGGTGAGGTCGGGATGAGCTTGCACGATTTGCTTAAGAGCAGCGCAGATGCGGACAAATGGCTTGCCGAGGTTCTCGCGGCGGTGCAGTGTGACCAGCAGCAGGCGACCGCGAAGCTCTTCTACCCACGCCAGGTTGGTCCCGGCCAGGGTCGGGTTCCGGGTGAGAATAGTCTGAAGTGCGTCCAGTACGGGGTTGCCAGTGACAAAAACGGCCTCCCGGGGAATTCCCTCGGCCTCCAGATTATCCCGGGCCTGTGGCGTAGCAGCGAAATGAATATCGGCCAGTACGCTGGTTAGGCGGCGATTGATTTCCTCCGGGAAGGGGGAGAATTTGTCAGTGGTACGCAGGCCAGCCTCGACATGCCCAATAGGGATCTGCTTGTAAAATGCGGCCAGGCTGGCGGCGAAGGTCGTGGTGGTATCGCCCTGCACGAGCACCAGTTTCGGCTGCAGCTCCTCCAGGGCTTGCTGCACTCCGGTCAAGGCATTGCTGGTAATATCACTGAGGCTCTGGGCTGGCTGCATGATATCCAGGTCTACGGTGGGGGTGATATTGAAGACAGCCAACATCTGGTCGAGCATCTCGCGGTGCTGGGCGGTGACGATGACCTGTGGCAAAAAGACCTCTGGCTGCTGGCAGAGGTGCGACCAGACCGGCCCCAGCTTTATAGCCTCCGGGCGGGTGCCGAATATGAGTGCTATAGGTATAGGCCTCATCGTAACCACAATCCCAGGGCCACGCCACACAGTATGGCAGTCAGCCCGTAGATGAGTAGGACTGTCTGAGTCTGAGAGAATCCTCGAGCCAGTAGGCGGTGGTGCAGATGGCTGCGGTCGGCATTATATATCGGCTTTCCGTTCCTAATTCGGGCCAATGTTGTGGTCAAGGTATCGTATATGGGAATTCCTAACACGAGAATTGGGACGAATACAGCCAGTATTGCCGTACTTTTGAAGGCACCAGTGACCGAGAGGCACGCTAACAAATAGCCCAGGAACATCGCTCCGGTATCGCCCATAAAGATAGTAGCCGGATGGAAATTATAGGGCAAGAACCCCAAACAAGCCCCGGCCAGCGCAGCACCGAGAATACCAACCTGGGTCATTCCCACGCTAATTGCCATTGCTGCGAGCGTGCCTGCTGCAAGAGCACTCACGCCCGCAGCCAGCCCGTCCAGACCGTCAATCCAATTGATAGCATTGATCATAAAGACTATCCACACCACGGTGAGGGGAGCTGACCAGAGGCCCAGGGCCAGATAGTCACTGCCGCCGAACAGGACCAGGGGATTAGTCACCCCAGTAATCCGAACTCCCCATTGCCAGGCGATCGCTGCCACTGCTATATGTCCCACAAAGCGAGGGGCCGGGGGAAGCCGATAGATGTCATCAAGCAGGCACAGACTGGCCAAGAAGATAGAACCCAGCAGCATGCCGACGGTGCTATGGTTGGTTAGCCCGCCAGCCACCGCTACTGCAATCCAAAATGCCACAAATATTGCCAACCCACCAGCGGTGGCAGTGGGCTTCTGATGCACGCGCCGCTCCTCGGGGTGATCCAGGGCGCCAATCCGCTTGGCGGCAGTCCTCACAACTGGTGTGAGGATTGCTGCTAAAACCAGTGCAACAACGCAGCCCAACAGCCAGGGCACGGTAGTTACTCACTTTCCTTGGAAGCCGGCCACTTGACCAGCTCAACGCCGGCTGCTTCTAACATTTCTGTGGCCAACTGGTCAGGATAGTCACCTTCGTAGACAATCCGCGTGACGTTGGCGTTAATCAGCATCTTAGCACAGGTAATGCACGGCTGAATAGTGCAGTATAGAGTTACGTCCTGAAGACCAACACCGTAGACTGCTGCCTGTATAATGGCGTTTTGCTCGGCGTGTAGACCCCGACACAATTCTTGACGCTCTCCAGAGGGAATTCCCATCTGGTCGCGTAAGCATCCAACTTCGGCGCAGTGTGGCAGCCCCTGTGGCGCACCGTTATAGCCGGTGGCCAAGATGCGGCGATTGGCCACCAGCAAAGCCCCGACCTTCCGGCGCAGGCAAGTCGAACGCTCGGCTACTACATGGCACAGCTTCATAAAGTATGTGTCCCAATCGGGTCGCTGGTCAGCGGTTTTAGACGGGTCTTTCTCGCTCATGCTGCTTACTCCTGGGTAAGCTCTGTGCCCGCTTCGATTTGCTGGACTTGCTGGCGGCGCCGAACGTGACGGGGTTCATTGGACGGCTGAGTTTCCAAGAAGTTCTTCAATATATCTGCAGCCAGAGCTGGGCCAATCACTCGTGCGCCTAATGCGATGACGTTGGCGTTATTATGGCTACGAGCCATGCGGGAGGTGTAAGGATCGTTACAAAGCGCACAGTAGACCCCCGCAACCTTATTGGCGACAATGCTGCTGCCTATGCCGGTGCCGCAGATGACCACGCCCAGGTCGGCTTGACCATCACGAATGGCATAGGCTACCTTTGCGGCAAAGCGAGGATAGTCAACAGGATGTTCGGTGTCGGTGCCAAAATTGAGAACTTGGTGTCCAGAAGATTCAATTAGCTCAATCAATGGAGCACGGAGTGGGTAGCCAGCATGGTCATTTCCTATAGCCACTCGCATACTGTTTCTTCTCCTTGGCCGGGCAGTACAGACAAAGAGCCTCCTCATTGGTAGGAGGCCCCTGTTGGCCACAGTATATCAGCTACTTGCCCGACAGTTGGGCTAGCCCTAACCGATATCTATCTGATACCTATGGGTACTATGTGGGTTCGGCTTGTTCCTTGCCCAGGTCGATCTGAGGGACCTTGGGCAGGCGCACGCTGAACGTCGAGCCTTCCCCTGGCTCGCTCCACTCCAGCCAGACTTCACCGCCATGGGCACGCGCCAGGTGGCGGACCAGGTACAGTCCAATGCCGGTACCTTTTATGCCCTTACGCCTGCTGTCGCCGTCTACCATCTGGAAGCGGTCAAATATCTTCTCTTGCTGCTGTTTGGGCACGCCCAGGCCTTCGTCGGTGACATCAATGCGGACGGTATCGCCTTCGTCCTGCCCACTAATGACTATCTTTCCACCGTCGGGAGAGTACTTAACGGCGTTGCCAACCAAGTTATCCAGGATCTGGGCGACTTTGTCGGCGTCTGCCTCAATGCTGGGTAGGTCTTCGCGCAGATTATTTATCAACTGGTGATTCGTGGTGTACTGCCGGTGGGAAGCGAGTACTTGCTCGGCCACTTTGTGGATGTTAACCTCGGAGATCTGCATCTCCAGGGCCCGCCCCGACTCAATGCGGGAGATGTTAAGTAGATCATTGATCAGCCGGGTCAATCGGTCGCATTCCTGGTTAATGATCTCGTAGAATTCCCGCCGCGTTTGGTCGTCGTACAAGCCTTCGGTGTCATCCAGTAGGGTAGCGATGAATCCCTTGATAGAGGTCAGAGGCGTGCGTAATTCGTGCGAAACAGTTGAAACGAAGGTGGTCTTCATCTGTTCCACGCGCCGAATATCAGTAATGTCGGTGAATATAGCCACAACGTCGGAGAGTTGACCGTCTTCGCTGAAGACCAGACTGGTCTCGGCTCGAAATACCTGCTCGCCGCCGGATAGCTCGACCTCCAGGGAGTGTTCTTGACGAGTCTCTAATGTATCGGTAACTAATCTCAATATGTCCTCGTGGGTGAGGACCTGCGCAAACTGTTTGCCCTCGTATCCGTTGGCCGGCAGCTCCAGCGCTTGGCAGGCGGCCCGGTTGATCAGCCGAATATTACCTTCAGAGCTGATCAGTATTACCCCGGCGCGCATACTCTCCAAGGCATCTTCTATGCGCTGTTTTTCTTCGGTGAGTGTGATATAAAGCTGTGCATTGGATATAACGGCGGCGGCCTGCTCACCGAGCATTTCCAGCAGGCGCAGGTCGTCTTGATTGAACTTTTGTTCATATCGCTTGTTGCAAGCGTGAAGGACCCCGATTATCCGCTCCTGGACGACTCGTTCTTCCTCGTTGCGCTGCTTTATGATCAGGGGCACGGCGATACCATTTCTTATCCGCAGCCTTGCGACGACATCGGGAAGGACACGGGGGTCATTCAATGCGTCGTTGTAGATAGCCGACTTCCTGGTGCGATATACTTCACCAGTAATACCTTCATTAGGGCTGATGACGAGGCCGGCGACCTGTTCGTCGGTTACCCCTAGCGCGGGGGGCAATAGGGCCAACTCGCCGCTGTCAGCGTGATACAGAAAGAGCATTACCTTCTCGGCCTGCACGATCATAGCGATCTTGCTTACCAGCCGTGATAGAGTCTGCTGCAACTCGGGGCGAGTAACAATAACCCCTGGCATCTCCGCCATGGTAGTGGTAATCTGGAGCTCCGATTCCAGCTCACGGATCTTGCGGTGGAGATCACTAACTACCAGGCGGTAGCGTTCGAGTTCTTTGCGCAAGGCCTCCGGACTTTCGGGGGCGACGTCTTGGGCCATTTGAGCTACGTCCTCCTAAGGACCTGCCTAATTGCCATTAGTGCCATTGCTCTAAGCGTCATTGGGCTGCATCGGTGCCTCCCAAGATCAATAGCCGATGGGTTGGGTTGGAAGAACGTCTGTTCCTGCGTCGTTGCTATGGACGATATGCCAACAGGCGTGGTTCCGGCTGAGTAGTGTCAGCAGACTCGCGCACCTATTATTAAAGTTAAGTGTAATGATTATAGCTGCTGGTATCAGAGCTGTCAAGGCAGCGCAGCGTAGGCGATCTGCCTCACTTCATGGTCGGGATGGTTCTCGGCGATGAAGCGGAGGGCAGCCTCGTCGCGGCTCTGTTGCAACTGGGTCAGGTATTGGCTCATGGCTTGGGCGATATTCTGAGTTACCGCTTGCAGGCGGGCCGCGTTGCTGATAGCGATCATATCACCGGTACACTGGGTGCGGGCCAGCTGCTGGATCCATTGCTTGTGGTTAGCCAGCTTCATAGCTGCCTCTCGCTGGGTATGAGGGAAGGGACAGACTTTTGCAATGGTCAGCAGAGCTTGGCCTGCACGGGGGTCGGGGAGACGTGCAGCGAGTTGCTTGATAATCAAGTCGCGAATCGGGTCGTGGTCAACTTGAACTGCTTTGCGGCGGGCTATCTCTCGGCGCTGGGCAGCACTGGCCGATATCTCCTGGGCCTCGGCCATAATGTGTTCGGGGACGCCTCCGGTGTCGTCTTCCGCTTCGAAGTCTCGCAGTATTAGTCGACTTGGACCTCCGGTAGCGGCCTCCAGACCTGGTTGGCGCAGCTGGCGACGCAAGCAGGCAACCAGTGCCAAGGTTTCATACTGGTTGTGTTCCAGAAGCCGATCAACCATCCGCCGTGCCGCCAGTTCAGTGGCTATTGGCAAGAGGTGGCTGAGGAGATCCCACTGTTCATCTTGTACCAGCCGATTCAGGGCTTCCTCTACATCTGAACTGGTAGTGGCGTTGATCATTGTTGCCACTTGGCGGCCATATTGGCTGAGAATGTCCAGGTCCATTTGAGTGTCATCACCCCTCCCGTACTTGTAGTAGTTCTAAGTCTTGGTGGCTAACAACAACTATTCATGGCTGCTTCGTGTGATTCCTTCCCCTTGTCGTAGCCGACTTATGTGGGTACTGTGACCAACTAACGTCAGTTGCGTAACGGTCAAGTCTGGTGAGGAAGACGATCACTCGCCGCAGCTCTCGTGAGTAACAGGAGGCACGTAGCTACTGTTGACTCCCTGTAGGATAGCAGGATCAGTACCTGTTACGGGCGAGTGGGAACAGGCGGTGGTGGCGGTGGCGGCAAATTAGCTATCGGAGCACTGGGGCCAGGAGGGCCTGCCGGAGTAGGAGGACCGAATTGGGCCCCAGAAGGCCCGGGTGGCCCAACGGGTGGTGCAACGCCTGGGACGGTAGGCAGCATGCCCGCAGATGGAGGTCCGGTCGGTGCTGCAGCACGGCCTCCACCCAATGTGCCGGCATAAGGTGCTTTGCTCGTGCCCACGATGGTACTCTCCGAACGCACCTCGCCGTCAATATCAAGCAACTGAACACGGACTTTGTGTAGCCGGGCAAGCTGCTCCAGACTAAGGTTGAAGCTGAAGCTGTAGCGCCAGCCGTGGATGTTGTGAATCGGGAGCTTGTTGCCGGCGAAATCAATCTGCTGGGCCTCGGTGAGATATTCATAGCCGGGGTTAAGATCGATCTCCGGCGGGTAGGCGATCTCGCTCATAGTCTCAGCACTATGGCCTGCCGGTTGGGTCTGGGAGGCAATCACAGCCCCAGATTTGTCCAACAGTTCCAGTTTAATGGTATTGCCGGCCCAGAGCTGATTAAGCTCACTGATAGTTTCGGGCAGTAACTGGAAGTGATAGGGGCGCCAATAGCCCCGCTGGTAGGTGACGAGGTAGAAGTCAGTCCGATTGGGACCGGGATTGCTATAGGGAGCCAATCTCTTACGCACCCACTCGCCATAGTTGCGGCTGAATGACTCGGGGACCTGCATTATGGCATCCAGGGAGATAGTGGTGCCGGCTTCGGTGACCTGACCGATATTGTATGTTGGGTAAGTAACCCGAAAGTAGAAATGATCCAAGCCAGCCTCGTAGATAAGCCGAGGTAGCTTGGCCTCTTTCTGTTGTACTGCAAGTTGTTTTTGAATCTCTCTGCTAAGCTTACTGCCGGGCGCACCCGGTTCTTCTTTCACGCCGGTGTAAAGAGCATAAAGCTGATGCCATTGGGCATCGGTATATTGTTTGGGTTTTCCGTCCTCCTCACGCAGGAACCACCTCGGTATTGCGACAGGACGCCGACCTTCTCTATCCAGCCACTCCGGGTAGGTCATCGTCTTCTCTTCGGGCATCTTGTGTTCTTCCCAGCGCAGGTTAGTGGTGCCGACGCCCGCGCCTCCGGCGCCCACCATACCTGGACCCATCATACCTGGACCCATCATACCTGGTAGAGCTCCTACTGGCATAGGTGGCCCACCGCTGGGCATAGATGGCGCCATTGGTGGTGCCCCGCCGGGTGTAGGTGGCGCCGCAGGTGGCTCACCGCCAGGCGTGGGGGGGGACACCGGGGGCTGCTGGGCCAGAGGGTGTGTGGCTATGATGAGGGTAAGAACGCCTATGATTGCCACGCTGGATAAGATGATAATCGCGCGTCGTTTGTTATTCATAGCTGTCTTCCCTCGCTACCGGTGAGCTTAAACTGGCTATGGCCTACTGTGTAGTATAGCTTTTAGCCCTCGTGAAGTCAAGTTTGGGATCAAGTTATGGGATGTTGTTGCCAGCATAAGCAACGTAAGATATAGCTGCGGAGCGGCTCTGTGGGACACCGAATACTGTGCAGGAAGTGCTTTTCCCTGCCCCAGCAGCGGTGCAGCTGAAATTTATCTGTGTATGAAGCAAAACAGAGCAAGCCACCCACTCCCGTGGCCGGTACATCATGGAGTGGCTTGCTCGCTACAATTGGGCAGCGCGGTTATGCTACTTGAGCACATATGAGCAGGTGGCGGCTATCTCGTCTTTGCGACTGCTGCTAGACGATTCTTGCCAGGCCACATCCACCTGCCAAGCACCACTATGGTATCCAATGCCGGCGGTGGCATTGCTGGAATCGTCAATGTCGATCACGCCGCCACGGATGGCCCAGTTGGCACAGGGCTGGAACTCCACTCCTGCGTTGACGATGCTGTTGAGCTCGTCGGTGGCGTCAAGTAGGTCGGCCGCCAGCAGTAGTTGCTGGTCACCTGCGACTGTCAGAGAATAGGCTATGCCGACATTGAAAAACGGGCCGATGTTAAGCTCGTCGGTCACATCTTCGGCGGTGAGGCCGATGCGCAGTGGCAGGCTGCCAGGCAACTGCCGGGTGTACAGTAGGCCGACATTGAAAGTAGTCTTCCCGCCGTAGAGGTCAGCATCCATCACCGATACTCCCCATTGCCAGTTGCTACTGCCTAGTTGAGCGCCAGTACCCGCCAGCCACCAGTGGGACTCGCTGGACGGCGATATTGACTGGTACGAAGCACCCACACCCCAATCGCTCTGAGGGTTAGTGCCGGCCAGGTGGATGCCCCAGAAATCCAGGTCGCCACTGACCTCGGCAGTGCCGGCTATCTGCCAGTTCCAGGGCTTAGCATACGGGTCATACTGAGAGTACATCCCGGGCGGTGGCGCGATATTCAGGGAGGCGAGGTTGGCTGGGTTATAGTTGATCGCGCCAGCATCGTCAGCAGCCGCAACTCCCACGGCGCCCATACCCATCTGGCGGGCAGGCACTAACCCGACACCTTCAATGAGCACCGTAGTGGTATACTGAGCGAAGGCGAGGCTACTGGCCAGCAACAACACTACGACAGTTACCACAGTTGCCAAATGTTTCATCTGAACTTTCCTCCTAAGGGCTAATTTGGTGGCGTACCTTCCAGCTTTTGGCAGAATTAAGCTTTATTGCTGTACAAAGCTTAACAAAAAATATACCGGGTGCCTCGGCTTGGCTACTCGCTGATGTTGTGCTCAGAATATACTCAAGCCGGCCTTCTCCCAATCGGCCAAGAAGCGTCGCAAGCCGATGTCGGTTAGCGCGTGGTGGAAGCACTGCTCCAGCACGGTGAAGGGTACTGTGGCCACATGCGAGCCGACCAGGGCGGCGCGGACGAAGTGACGGACGTGGCGGATACTGGAGGTGATTATCTGAGTATGTAGGTTGTCGTAGTTATCCAGGATCTGCTTGATCAGGGCTACGACCTCCATTCCGTCATGGCCAATATCGTCCAGGCGTCCAATAAAGGGAGAAACATAGGTGGCACCTGCCTTAGCAGCAAGCAAGGCTTGGGCCGGTGAGAAACACAGTGTGCAGTTGACCTTAATGCCCTCTTGACTAAGCACAGTAATTGCCTTGATCCCATCGGGAATAAGTGGGATCTTGACAACCACATTGCTGGCCCATGAGGCGACCTCACGCGCCTCTTTGAGTATGCCCTCGGTATCAGTGGCAACTACCTCAGCACTGACGGGGCGGTTGCCCATTATCTCGCAAATCTCTTCAACTATCTCCCGAAACGGGCGGCCTTCCCTCCCGGCCAAGGTTGGATTAGTGGTCACTCCATCAATGATACCCCAATCGTTGGCCTTGCGGATATCGTCAATGTTAGCTGTATCCACAAAGATCTTCATGCTGGCTACCTCCCGCGCAGAGAAAAATTAGTCAACAGCTTGGACAGACTGCACTTCGGGCAACTGTTCTTTAAGTGCGGCCTCAATGCCCATTTTGAGGGTCTGCTGGGCCATGGGGCAGCCCTTACAAGCGCCCTGCAAGCGCACGCTGACCACCCCGTCTTCGCTGACCGCTACCAGTTCTACATCTCCGCCGTGGGCCTGTAAATTAGCTCGTACCTGCTGGAGCACCTCGTTTACTTGTTGCTCTTGCAGCATCAAATCACTCGCTTTTTGGTTGTTTTGTAGGCTACTATGAACATTGTAGGGAGTTGGGTTATCAATGTCAACCCGTATCTCATTGGCTAACAGTGGCACACGTCACGTATTGTATAGCCGATGAAAGTAAAGTAATGTAATGTTAAGATCTAAACAGCAAGTGCCAATCAATCAAATGAATGGAAAAACTACTCTGAGATCCATTCTGGCAAAAATGTTGGGTGAAAAAGCTGGAGATGGGACTTTGAGGAAAGTATATACTTATTGCTGATTGCCATAAGATTGATTGCCTTGAATGGAGAGACTTAAAGGCCTTGGCATGTGGGTATAATAATGATATACTAATTTAGTTACGGCTTGTTTTTAGGGTAGATGGCCTAAGCCGAAGGATGTTAGCTGTGAATTACTTTGAATTCAGGTGAAACATTAGGGGGAAGTGGTTTGTCTAAATAGGTAGGTAAATAGGTGAAACATTAGAGCCGGGTAATTTGTTTATATAGACAGCAGAATTGGTTACTTGGTCACGGTCGGCGAAGAAGACGTCTGCTATGCGAAAATATAGCTTGCTACAATTGATGTTCTGCGGTTTGCTGGCGCTGAGCGTATCGTTAAGCGGGGCTTGGGGAGAGCCGGCTACGGTGGAGAAATTCTACCCAACCGGTGGGTTGCTGGAGAGCGTGATCGCGGCTGACGGCGCTTGGGCCAGAGGGCAGAGTAGTGATCCAACTCAGTACGAGATGGAGTTCGTAGTTAGCCCTGAGCTGAAACTGCGCCGCAGCTTCAGCGAGTCGGTCGTTCCCCGCAAAGATGCACTGGTCGGTAGCGGCATCCAGCGTGAGCTCACGGATAGTCTTTCCCTGGAGTTGGCCAGCCGCACCCACTTCGGCTTCTCCCGTGAGATAAACAGTGTGCGGGATTTGACCCACATGCTGCTTTCCGGGCAAGAGACCAAGACACTGAGTTTGACCCAGGGCTTTGGTTCAGGCAGCAGCGTTGGCACCTTGGGGTATAAGCGGATTGAATCAGCTAAGTTCACCCCAGGGCAGGGCATTGACCAGTTACTTACAGAAGTTATTTCATTGGAGTCCGGACTGGGTAGTGGGTATAACGTTGCGGCCAAGCTACAGCGGACCGATTCGCCGGACCCCTTCGGACTGCACCAGCGCACCACGGAAGCCAGTCTGGGTGTGCCGATGATGGGGGCGACTGGAAAGCTGTCGTTCTCCGACTTTGAGGAGCACAACGGCATCAAGGATAAATTTGTGCGTAAGCTGAATGCTGATCTGCCTCTGGCGCTTAGTGGTGGCCAGGGCAAATTAGGTTTCTCGGAGACGAAGCAAACTGTTGACGGTAACACCCAGCGCACACGGACTACGACGATTGCAGCACCGCTGGCAATGTTCGGAGGCCAGGCCACTACTAACTATACACGTACTGTCGTTGATAACAACGGTGTCGCCTCGGCAAAGCAGACTCTGGACTTCTCCACTCCCCTTGACAACCTCGTGGCAGGGGCCAGCTTCTCACACCGGATCCAACAGGTCAAGCAGAAGAAGCAGCCCGATGCTGAGGTGCGCACCTCGCTGCTGCAGACGCCGTGGGAAATCATGGGGGCTGACGGCAATCTCTCGCTGTGCCGTATCACCAAGCGCCAGGCTAACACTCGTACTGCGACCTATAATACACAATTGGCTACTCAGCTTGAAGGCAAGCCACTGACGGCTCAGTACCTGACGTCTCATGCCGCGGGCGCCACCAGTTCCCATAGTAGGATTCTGAAGGTAGATATGCCGAAGCTGAACATCTTTGGCAATGGCGCGATTGAATACAACGTGGATGTCACACATAAAGATGGGACAAAGATCTCTCGGCCAACAATGGATCTGGCGCTGCCTTTGGGCTTTATCAGTGACGGCGCTGAGCTGACTCATAGCATCAAGCAGGTTGAGCGCAAAAAG
>JALGTS010000293.1 GCA_029821255.1 Candidatus Zipacnadia bacterium | reverse complement strand
TGAGCCGATCTGTCGTATCATCTGCCCAGAGACCGAACCGAGCGGTGCGGTGGAGCTGGTTGGCCCGGATGATTTCTGCTGGGGCACACACCCTCCTATCGTTGCGGCCAGCGCGGTCGCTACAACCGCAACTGCCAAAAGCACTATTGCTCTTCTGGTACTCACTGCTTTTGTCCCGCTCCTTTCTGACCGTTGGTACTCTCTTTTCTCCAATAGAGTTCAAGAAATTGAAGACTAATGTCCACAGCTCGGATCAGCACAAACCATACAGTGCAATCTGACAGGTATCATCTTTCGCCTTCTGACCCACCCCAGCCAAGCAAACGAAAGTGCCGTAAATACACCGCAGTTACCATGCAGAAGCTATAGGCATAGATTCCGCACTCTATTACCTCGCCTGCGCTTGCAGTGCGCAGTCATCGGAATTGCTCTCATCGTGGCCGACTTTGTGACGTTTGGCACCTACACTAAGGCCTTTGATGAAGATGATATATGCAACTTCCACCTGCTATACGCACCTGGCCTCAGCTCATAAGACTCAGCGCCGCACAGCTTCTGAATGCCTGAGCATGTTCGCATATGACAGTTCGTGTTAGGCTAAAGTTCTTCCTTCCTTGTATGCTGACCTCATCAATTGACTCCCCGCAGCTCCTGAGACAAAATCTGCCCAGTGGGGCAGGACTGGTGGTGGTTGAGGTGCACTCTGGATCGTGATAGTATAAGACAATAGGTAGGTCAACTGTACGCATAGCAAGAAGAAGGGATAAAGATGCGCCGGCCAAATTTGCTGTTTCTGTTTACTGACCAGCAGCGCCAGGATACCCTCCGTGTCTACGGACGCGAGGAGATGAAAACGCCCAATTTAGACGGTCTCGCCGACGAAAGCATAGTCTTTAACAACGCTTATGTTACTCAGCCGGTTTGCACGCCGTCGCGTTCCTCAATAATGACGGGGCTATACCCCCACACCAATGGCTGTGCGGCTAACAACATCCCGCTCAGTCGGAAACACAAGACGATTGCAGAGATGCTTCCCGAAGGGAAATACGAATGTGGTTACTTCGGCAAGTGGCATCTGGGTGATGAAATTGTAGGGCAGCACGGCTTTGAGAAGAACTGGGTTAGCACCGAGGATGAGTACCACAAGTATGTGACACGCAATATTTATAAGACACGGCACAGCAGCTACTACTACTTTCTGCGGTCTCAGGGCCTAGAGCCAAACACCGAGTACCACGACGGCTTTGTATGGTTTGGTCGCGACATGTGCGCGGACCTGCCTAAAGAACTAACCAAGCCAGCCTTTACTGCACGGCAGGTCTGCCAGTTCATTGAGAAGTACTAGAACCGACCATTCTGCTGCTATGTTAACTTCCTGGAGCCACACCCGCCCTTCCACGGCCCTTTTGACTGGATGTATGACCCTGCAGAACTGACCGTAGGTCCCGCCTTCCTGACCCGCGAAGATGAAACCAAGCCACTACGCAACCGCATACTCCAGGAGCAGTACGGCTACAACACCGAGGAGGAGTATCGCGACATGCTCGCGCGATATCTGGGCAATGTCAGCCTGGTTGACTACTATGTCGGCGAGATCCTCGACACGCTCCGCACCTGCGGGATAGACGATAACACGATAATTGTTTTTACCAGCGATCACGGCGAGATGATGGGGGACCATTCTCTGCGGGGCAAGACTGTTATGTACGGGCAGGCAGTCAAGGTGCCCCTCCTGCTACGAGTACCAGAATGGGGCTGCGAGCAGCGTTTTGTTGACCAACCGGTAAGTCAAGTGGATCTGGTGCCGACGCTGCTTGAGTTGATGGGCTGTTCGGCTCCAGAGCACCTGGAGGGCTACAGTCTGGTCCCATTTCTGACTGGTCAGGGTCCACTCCAGGAGGAAGACGTGTTCATTGAATGGCAAGGCCCCGATGGATACCAATATATGCAAGACGCACCATGGCCAAAGAATGAGCAAGATAAAGCTGGGCTCGCGTTAGCCAGAACGGTCGTTACACCAGAGGGGTGGAAGCTTACTCTCCGCCGTGACGACCTAAGTGAGCTGTACAATCTGCCGGACGATCCCAATGAAATGAATAATCTGTACGGACAGCCCCAGAGCCGAGAGATAGAAGAGGAGCTGACTGCGAAAATCCGCGCCTGGCAAAAACGAACTGCCGATCCAGCCAATATCTAACTCAAACTGTACTGCCATCCGCCCAAAAGGTGGGCACCTGCTGTGCAGATCCAATCTATCCTTGCTGTCTGTCGTCATATCCAGTAGACAATCAGCCCATCTCCAGCAGGAAAACGGCGAGCGGCCACTCCCTACAGGTCGTATCCCTCAGGCACTCCGAGGCTCTTCTCCGGAGGCG
>JALGTS010000292.1 GCA_029821255.1 Candidatus Zipacnadia bacterium | reverse complement strand
GCTGGAGAGCGGCATCAAGCCAAATCGAAAGTTGGCGCTTGCCGGGGGGCTGGCTCTTGAAGACCCCTACGCGGCGGGGAAAACCTTCATCAAGACAAAGCCGCTGCCAAAGGTGCAACCGGGTGGCGGCCAGCAGCCTAAACTATGGCAGGGGCTGGGCGCTACCGGCACAGCCGCGGAAACGGCCGCAGTCTCGGCGGCCGCGCAGGGCGCACAGGCTGCAATGGAACAGGTCGCGGTTGAGCAGGCGGTGCAGACAGCCGTAGCGCAGGCCATCAAGGCCGTAGTGGAGCCGGCACAGCAGGCGGCAGTGGCGCAAGCGAGGGCGGCGCGAGAACAAACCGAAATACTGAAAGATGTCAGAGAACGGCTGTATGAGCTTCCCAGCACAGATGACCAGCGGGCACTACTTTATGAGACCCGAAACACGAGCGGTATCTGATGGCAGTATTCGCGGATGATATTCGGCTTGAGATAATCACAACATCAGCGCTTGAGCCAGCGCTTTTGCTTCCTTTCGACGAAAACACGAGCGACTATAGCAGCGACGGCCATTCGCCTTCGTCTGCCACCGGTGGCATCATCTTCCCCGCGCACATCACGCCGCAGGTGGGCGCGGGATGTGTGCAGCTGGCCGAGGCGACGACGAACGTTATCCCTCCCGAAGATGTAGATGACCCAACGAGCGGCCTACACGGATACAACTCGACCGATGGCTCCAACAACTATGCTGCTGCGGACAGCGATGGTTGGTGTCGGGTGCCCAAGGACGGTCCTACAAAAACAAATACAGAAGTCCTCATGAGCCAGAACTACTCAGTGTCGGGGGGGCAATATTGGACTGAGAGTTTTAGGTTTCGTTCAGATGGGGGAGATGTCAGTTTCGATATAACGTTCTTCACAAACAACGGGCATCACTTTGTCGCGCCTACGATTGTAGACTTGGGTGACGGGACCCAATTGGCTTATGCGACGTACACAACCGAGGCCACCGATACATATATTCGTGCCATAGACATCAGAAATATAAACTGGGGGACATCGACCTATATCGAAATCCAGCGTAATATGCCGGGCCTTACCGGAGCCATCGGGCCGCAGCTAGAGCAGAAAGCCTATCCTACACCCTATTGCGACGGCTCCCTCGGCGATGGCCATTCCTGGAGCGGCGCGGCGTGGGAGAGTACGAGCAGCCGGACGACCACGATTCTGGAGTATGCGTGTTCGGATGTATTTCCGACTAGCGACTCCCCGTACACAATTGCCGCCTGGATATATCTACAAGACCCCTCGCAGTCTATTCCCGCCAATCGGTATATTGCGACTGTTGGCGGGGGAACTGGCTATGTTCGCATTTATGAACGAAAAAACGCTACTGAAATCTGGTTCCATACCAACGACGGGACCAACAACTCGATACTCTCTTATGACATCGGCGGCGAATCGTCGGGGTGGCATCATGTGGCGGCCGTCTATGACGGGACCAATGGATATTTGTACTTCGACGGGGACCTGAAAGATGGCGGGGCAAGCTACTTTCCATCGGTATTGCCGAATGATCTCGAAGTCGGTCATGGCTATGACGCCGACCAATGGAATTCATACATCGACGACTTCGTGGTACTGGACCAGGCGCTGACGGATGAGGAGGTGGCCGCGCTTTATGCGGCCGGAAGTGAGGGCTTTGCAGCACCAAGAATCCTGTACGACATCTATGATGACGTGACCGAAACCGCGCGGGTCACATACGGCATCAAGGGCCAGCAGCCAAACTTGCGCGTGGCATCGCCGGGGTATCTGGACTTTGTGCTTGACAATAGCGAAAACAACAGTGGCGCGTTGATGGGCTATTACAGCCCACAATATGTCAACCGGCGCACCGGCTGGGGCCACGGCGAGGCCGCGAGGCTGGCCATCGAATACGACAGCGACACCTACTACAAGTTCTGTGGTCGCATCACAAAGATACAGCCATCTACCGGCAAATACGGCGACCTGGAGGTCAAATGCCGGGCGCAAGACTGGATAGCCGACGCCGTCTATCTGACCCCAACCGGTCTAGAAGTGCAGGCCACAAAGCGCGGCGACGAACTGCTCACAGAGCTTTTGGCCGCCACCACCAAGCAGCCTCCGGCCACAGATTTTGACCAGGGCGACCAGACCTTCAGCTATGCTTTCGACGAAGTGCGCGACGGTCAGACGACGGCGCACCAGATATTGCAGAACATCGCCGGGAGCGAATTCGGATACATCTATCAGCGCGGCGATACGGACGCCGGCGGCGTATTGGTGTTTGAGAACAACACGCACAGGGCCGGCACATCGGACATCTTCTTTGCGATGGACGACGATGGAGACAGCGACGATTACGATAACTTGGTGCTGGAAG
>JALGTS010000291.1 GCA_029821255.1 Candidatus Zipacnadia bacterium | reverse complement strand
ACTCTCCAGACATACTCATTGATCGTGGGGCGTTCGCCCTGCTGATGGGCGTGCCACTGTGACCAGTGCGGGTCACTGGTGAGCTTGGCTCGCAGTCCGTCTCCTGGAGAGCGACTGGCCGGCCCATTGAGGTCCCACATCGCATAGCGGATTTCATACCAACCGTGCACCTGCCAGTTATCAAGCGGAACTGTAATCGGTTGAGCATGGGTTGTTTGTGTCCCCAACAAGCCCACCCCCGATACACCCTCTGCCTGGTAATCAACTAACTGCCAGATCCCCGCGTGGCTGGGCTCACGGCTGATAAAGCTCGCAGGCTGACAGACCGAAAAATCGGTGATGAAGACCTCTTGACGGCTGTCTGATTCAGCCAAAAGAGAGTACGGGCGGGCGCGGCTCATATCAGTGACGAGTACCTCACTACGCTCAGCAAGCACCTGGCCTGACAGCATCCCCAGAAGTCCGGTGCACAGCAACCACGTAAGCACGCAGTTAAGCTGATAAAATACGCTCATGGAGCTTCTCTCCTGACAATGACCGGCCGCCTCAGTAGACATACGGTCTCGTCTTCCCCTACTACAGCGGCGCCTTCAGGCAGGCGGTGGGACCTCCTGGGAGCAGTTGGAACTGTACTTGCGGGTCGCCAGCTATCTCCACATAAAAGGGCAGATCACTTAGCTGCAGCGACAACTTGCCATGCTGGGACACATCGTCGGTAGAGTTGCCCCACATATCAAATACATTGACATCTGCCTGCTCATCGGCACTTATAAGGAGAATGCCGGGACGCTTCTGCACACTCCAAACAGTGAAGACAGTGGTACGGTCGTGCGGACGCCAGAAACGATAGGCATAGACCTGCGGATGCAGGTATACACGTCCGCGGGGCCGGGCATCAAACAGCCGGTCTTTGACTACAGCCATAGTCACATGCTGCCCGGGCGAAGGCCCAGACCACTGAAAGATATGCTTACAGCCCTCGCCATAGGTTATGATGTAATGGCGGGCCAGCCAGGCGGCGTTGGCCAGGCCCGAAGCCGGCTTACCCTCCCAATGGGGCCACCACAACGGCCAGCGCTCCCGATCGGCCATATCTGAGACTTCCTGAGGTGTCATAGGCCGCCCGTCTATGGGCATACCCACCTTCCAGCCGATCTCAGTAGTCCAGATGGGTAACTCCCGACCACCATATTTACGCATGAGGGTTCGGGTACGCCTGATACGCTCATCTACTGCTCCTTGCAGACCGCCGGCACCTTGTTCGGGGCCGTGGGGTAGGGTATAGGTGTGGATAGACACGATGTCCATGTAGTCCATACCGCCCATCTGCAGCACTCGTTCCATAAAGTAGAAGTAATCACCAGTACCGCAGATGCCCAATATCTTAACATTGGGGTCCACCTCCTTAGCTGTCAGATAAGTGGCTTTTAAAATGTTGAAATAATCTTTGATGGTCCCGTGGAAGTAGCCGGTGAGCAGTTCACTCTTGCCTTGGTTATTGTGCTCGTTCCATACCTCATAGTGGTTGATGCGCCCCTTATAGCGGCTGACCACAGTGCGGACCATCTGTTCCCAGTCCCGCATATGTTGTGGCGCACTTTGACCGCTACCCCGCGTCGCCCAGCTTGGCGTACCCTCCAGGGTCCATAGCACACTTCGGCCTTCCCGCTCATTACGCTGTAGCCGCTCATCAATAGGTCCGAAAACAAAGTGGCCGCGGTGGGGCTCAAAAACCGACCAATAGGAGGGGTGCCAGTCATGCCACCGCTCCCAATGACCAAAGAAACTGTCAGGCGGTAGCTGATCAGTCCGATCCTCAGGCTCCAAGCAGTAGACAAAACGCTCCGGCATACCCACCAGCCGGCCCTTCTCATAGGGCCGGATCCACACTGTAAAGCAACCATAGCGCTGCGGGTCTATGCTCAGAGTGGTCGGGATGCTGTCGCCGGCGGGCAATGATAGGTTGCTTTGCCCCGTCAGGACAGTACGGCCCTCCAGATCCACCAGCTCCCAGGCCAACACTATCTTGCGTTCCTGCTCCTGGTGGTTGGCCACCAGGAGGGGTACCTCAAATGGGCCTCGGCCCGTCTGCCACCACCAGCGCCCCTCGGGTTGCGGCGCATAGGGCCATACATAGTAGTTGTGCTCAGGAGCAAAGTTTGCTGTAACTTCTACTTGCTGGGCGGGCATCGGCTTGACCGCAAAGTCATCAAAGACCGCGCTATCATTACTCCCAGCGCTGGAGACCACAAAACCAGGCCAGAGGGACTCCAGATTGCTGTCCCAACTGACCAGTGGCTGCCAATCATCATCAGCAGACGCAAAATAGCCGGTGATGCGTCCCTCTTCACGCTGCACCTTAAGACAAACTGGAAAGTCTTTTACCGGCAGCGGCTCC
>JALGTS010000290.1 GCA_029821255.1 Candidatus Zipacnadia bacterium | reverse complement strand
CGATCCTGATGTACCACCACATTGCCGACCCGCCACCCGGCGCGAACGCCATCCGCTATGACCTCTCGGTTTCGCCCGCCAGCTTTGAGCAGCAGCTCCGTTACCTGCGGGAGCAGGGCTACGAGAGCATCACCCTCAACGACCTGGCCCTCTACCTGACGGTTGGGCAGGAGCTGCCTGCCAAGCCGATCATCCTGACCTTCGACGACGGCTATCGGGACGCCTATGTCCATGCTTTCCCTCTTTTGCAGCGCTATGGCTATTCGGGTACTTTCTTTCTCATCTCGGCCCCCATTGACAACGGCGATCCCGATTATCTCTCCTGGGACCAGGTGCAGGTGATGCACCGCGGCGGCATGAAGTTCGAACCCCACAGCTACGACCATCCCGACCTGCGCAACCGGGGGTTCAAGTTCGTCGTCTTTCAGGTTCTGGCTCCCAAAGAGGCCATCGAGGCCCGGACCGGGGAGACGTGCCGCTTTTTCGCCTATC
Source organism: Candidatus Zipacnadia bacterium (assembly GCA_029821255.1). Taxonomy (GTDB): domain Bacteria; phylum Armatimonadota; class Zipacnadia; order Zipacnadales; family Zipacnadaceae; genus JALGTD01. Next base: position 1,914 of record JALGTS010000290.1, on the reverse strand, counting down.
CTTCCGGTCGCTATGACCAGTTCGTCATTGATGTCCTCCGCTCGGCGCACTTTTGGGGCGCTGTCCTCGTTGAGCAGGGAGCTACCCACACGACCGATGACCTGTTCACCTTGCGCCGGGTGCGCGTCCACGGCGGCGAGGACCTGGACACCTTTGCCCGCATCCTGAACCTCGATTGGTAGGCCCCCCGATCCGGCCATGTATTTCGATGCCCTGACCATGAGCTGCGTAGCCGACGAGCTGCGCCGTACCATCATCGGGGGGCGCGTTCAAAAGGTGCTGCTGCCCGATGCCCTTTCGGTGGGCCTGGAGGTCTATGCCCGGCACCAGCGCCACTACCTCCTGGGCTCCGCCCACGCCGAACTGGGGCACTTGCTCTTGTGCTCGACCCGGCTGCGGCGCGGCGTGGACAAGGAGACCGGCCTGCTGCTCCTGCTGCGCAAGTACGCCCGGGGGGCCATCATCTCGGCCATCCGGCAGCCGCCCTTTGAGCGCATCCTGCACCTCGAACTGGACCACCCGCAGTGGGGCTGCACGGAACTCGTTTTTGAGATCATGGGCCGCCGCTCGAACATTATCCTCGTTGACGCCAGCCAGCGGGTGCTCGATGCCGTCAAGCGGGTGGGGCCGCACCTGAGCCCCAGCCGGCCCATCCTGCCCGGCAAGCCCTACCTGCCCCCGCCGCCCCAGGCCAAGCTGCCGCCCTCCGACCTGACCGAATACCGTTTGCGCCAGTTGCTGACCGGCGCCGACGCCCAGGCCCAGCTCTGGCAGGCGCTGGTCAAGGGGTTGCAGGGCGTGAGCCCCCTCCTGGCCCGCGAGATCGCCTTCCGTGCCCTGGGGGACCCGCGGGCGACGGTGGGGCAGGTGGAGCGCCTGACCCCCATCCTGGCGGCGGTCCGCGAACTGCTGGCCCCCCTGGAGAGCGGTCATTGGCAGCCATCGGTCGTCCTGGAAGGCGGGCAGCCGATTGTCTATGCACCCTATCCTCTCACCCACCGCGGCGAACCGCAGCCCAGGCCCTCCATCAGCGCCGCTATCGAGTCCTATACCGAGGCCGCCGCCAGCGCCGACCCCTATGCCGCCGCCAAGCGGCCCCTCCAGGAGGCCATAGCCCGGGCGCGCTCGCGGCTGGAACGCCGCCAGCAGGCGCTCCAGCGGGCGGCGGAACAGGCGAACGAGGCCGAAAAGTGGCGGCAGTGGGGCGAGTGGCTCCTGGCCTACGCTCATGCGGTCGCCCCGCGCCAGACGGAACTCGTCGTCGAAACCGGGGACGGCGAGACGCTGACCATCCCCCTCGACCCTGGCAAGTCGGCTGTGGAGAACGCCCAGGCCTATTTCGCCCGCTACCGCAAGGCCCAGCGGGCCGCCGCCGGCGGTCCCGCCCGCCTGGAAGAGGTGGCCCTGGCGCTGGCCGATTTGGAGCAGTTGGAGACCGATCTGCGGCTTGCCGCCAGCCGCCCTGAGATCGAGGAGGTGCGGGTGGCCCTGGTGGAGGCCGGGCACATGCGATCTTCGAAGGGCCGCCGGGCCAGGACGCCGCCCAGTCAGCCGCTGTCGCTGACCTCGCCCGACGGCCTAACTATCCTCGTCGGTCGCAACAGCCGCCAGAACGACGAGGTGACCTTTCGCCGGGCCAGCAGCGACGATTGGTGGTTCCACGCCCGCGGCGTGCCCGGTGCTCACGTGATCGTCCGCTCCGGCGAGGGAGAATTGCCCCCGGCTACCCTCCGCCGGGCGGCGGAACTGGCGGCCTACTTTTCCCGGTTGCGGGACGAAGCCAGCGTGGAGGTGGACTATACCCGGCGCCGCTACGTGCGGCGCATCCGGGGCGCAGCACCTGGTCTGGTGACCTACAGCCACGAGAAGAGCATCCGCGCCGCTCCCCGCGGACCTGATTGAACCGCCAACGCT
>JALGTS010000289.1 GCA_029821255.1 Candidatus Zipacnadia bacterium | reverse complement strand
TGCTCGGTGTTGATGGTCAAGAAAGGCCCCGGTCCGCTCCGGGCACTGGCTCGCGAGATGTTCCGACCACTGGAAGACGACGAGCGAACCGAGATCATTGTGCCCGAAGAAGAAAAATAAAAAATAGCGGCCGACGTAACTGCTGGAACTGCTGTCGCTGTGGTATGTGGGATTGTTTAGCTTCTGCTGATCCCCGTAGTCTTTACCTCCGCTTAAGGGGCGGCGAAGTTGCCGCAAAGAGCTCTTTCTGCTATAATCCTACGGGTGGATAGGGCACTGTGCGGCGCTATTTGCAGCTTCCGCCGGAGCAATGATTATGGCTGGGATGATAGGATGATAGATCTGCAATCGGTGAGTATGAGATACCGCGACGGCACTCAGGCGTTGCGGGATATCGACTTGTACATCGAGCGAAATGAATTTGTCTTTATCACAGGCCCCTCCGGCGCTGGTAAATCCACACTCCTGGGGCTGGTGTACCGCGATATTGTACCTACTTCGGGAAAGGTGGTGGTTGACGGCCAGGACGTCGCCAAGCTCCGCCCCAACCGGGTCCCGTATCTACGGCGTAAAGTTGGTGTGGTTTTCCAGGACTTTCAACTACTACCTCGCAAGACGATATGGGAGAATGTCGGGTTTGCTCTGGATGTAGTTGGGGCCAGCCGGCGGGAAAAGTACCGGAAGGTCCCGATCAGTCTGGAGTTGGTCGGTCTGGCTGAAAAGGCAGATGCCTTTCCCTATCAGCTTTCCGCAGGGCAGCGCCAGCGGGTGAGCATTGCCCGGGCCCTGGTCAACGGGCCGCCCATCCTATTGGCTGACGAGCCGACAGGCAATCTGGACCCCGATACCTCCTGGGAGATCATCCAGCTTCTGCGTAATATCAACAAACAGAACACAACGGTGGTTGTGGCTACCCACGACCGGGAGATAGTCGATCGCGTCAACTGTCGCGTCGTCCAGCTCCTTCAGGGATGTATTGTGCGAGATGCCAAGGAGGGCGGCAAGTACGATGCGTCTTAGCACCATCGGCTTTCTGCTCAGCGAAGGCTGGGAGGCAGCGGTTCGCAACGGCCTGGTGACACTGGCGGCTATTTCTAACACTGCCGTCGCCCTGCTTATACTGGGTGGTCTGGTGTTATTTGGCATGAATGTGGAGCATATGGCTGCTTTGCAGGCTCAAGCGGCGGTGATTACGGTCGAACTGGCTGAGGATGCTGACAGCGGCAAAGTGGAGAAGGCGCTGTGGGCCAATCCGTTAGTCAAGGAGGTCCAGTTCGTCAGCAAGGAGGAGGCTTTGCGGCAGACGGCGGAGCGTATCGGCTTAGATGTAGCACTTTTGCAGACCGATGTAGGCGGTGAACCACTTTTTGCTAATCCGCTCCCTGATTCATTTATTGTTAAGACAGCCGATCCGCAGGATATTCCACAGGTAGCCAGGGACGCGGAGCAGATTGACGGCGTCAGCACGGTACGTTATGCCCAGCAGCTTACCGAGAAATTGCTGGCTCTGGCCCGTGGAATACGAATATCCGGAGTTGTGGTGGCTGTTTTGATGGTAGTGGCTACCCTGATGGTCATCAGTACGACCATTAGACTGACTATCTACGCCCGTCGCCAGGAGATCCGCATAATGCAACTGGTTGGTGCCACTAACTGGTTTATCCGTATTCCCTTTGTCATTGAAGGAGTCCTGGGGGGCTTGGCAGGTGGAGCGGTGGCGGTGGCCATTCTGCTGCCCGTATATAGCTACGTCCAGGACTATGTAGGGCAGAATTTGCAGTTCATTGACTTGATATATTCAACTGAAACACTGTTGATATTTGGCGTGGGGCTGATATTGTGCGGCATACTATTTGGTGCTGTTGGCAGTTTGATGAGCCTGCACGGTTATCTGCGCCAGATATAGTTGTTCAGGGGAGGCGGCATTTACCTGGATGCCTGGAGAACCGATCCGAAGACGGTGCGTCAAATATTCAAGCAGGTCTGCAACACAGGACTCCAGGTGATGGAGGATGGATAGGTGCGGTCGTTGACAGGCAAAAATACAACGGTACTGGCACTTGTTGCAGTAATGGTCTTTATGGCAAGCTCGCCGAGCTTGGCGACAGGTCGGCTGGACGAACTCAGGCGGAAGCTGAGGGGATATCTGTCGGGGTGGCAGTCTGCTCGCGAGAAGTTGCGCGGGGTCAAGGCAGAAGAAGAGAGGGCTTACGGCGAACTAACTGCGGCCCACCGTGCGCTGGAGCAGGCTGAAAGCAAGCTCCGGAGAGTGCGACAGGAGCTGGAGCAGACCAAATCCAGGATCGTTCAGACCGAACGGGAAATAGCAGAGACTGCTGCCCGCCTCCAAGGGCATCGCACACAGATGCAGCAGTATCTGCTGGCGCTGTATAGATCCGGCCAGCCGACATA
>JALGTS010000288.1 GCA_029821255.1 Candidatus Zipacnadia bacterium | reverse complement strand
CTCGCCGTGGAAGGTCAGCGGACGTTCGTCGAAATATCCCGACGCGGCCAGCGCAACATATAAAGCTGGCGCTTTGTGGCCGGTTGACCAGAAAACCCGATCGCGGTCAGGCCATTGGGGATTCTTCGGGTCGTGGCGAATATGCTTCAGATACAGCGCAGCGGTTATGTCCATAATTGACATACAGCCACCGGTATGCCCCGAGCCGGCGGCTGTCACTGCAATCATAGCCCACGCCCGCATCTCCCGCGCTTTTTCCTCCAGCTCCTCCACCGAATAATCCACTCGGATTTCGCTTGTCTGTGAGTCTACAATAGGCATACAAAACCACTCCGTTTTATGATCAGTGTTGCACTAATATGTAAAGTTGCGCCAGCCAGCATCCCCGGCCACCACGCGTTTGCCTTCCATATCCTACAAGACCGGGTACAGAATAGCTTTGCGCCCAAGCGTTGTCAAGCTGGCCATGATGCGACCGCCTCGCCCCACTTGGGCGATTCTCTGTCGCACCCGGATCAAATATGTCTGCAAAACTTCCTTAACAAATGGCCAAAAGCCTTGCATAAGTGTAACGATAACGGGTATACTGAAAAATATAGTCAGGACTGGGAGAAATGTCGCAGTTTCTCGCGGTTCATGGAGGGAGAAAGCGAGGTCCCAAGATCATAGTGAAGTCGGACCGTAGCGCGGTATTAGCTATTATTTGTGTTCTATTCATCGGTTGTTTCGGGCAGACAGATCAGGCTTCGGCGGATGTAAACGGTTTAACGGCAGCAATCCTGCCACCCACTGAGAACCAGATCTTGCTGCCACAAGTTAGCGTGGCCTGGCCACGCTATTCATCTTCCAGCCTGCTGGTGAGGCTAGAGCCTGGGCAATCTGCAGATGAGGTAGTGCACAGCTTTCGGGCAGCAGGCCTGGGTGTCAAAACTCATCTCAATCTTCCCGACTTTGTCTCGGTGACTGTTCCCGCAGGTATATCCCTGGAAGCTACCCAAAAGTATCTAATCGGGCTACCACAGGTGGCAAGCGCTAAGCCACATCTACTGTTGCATCAGTTGTATCTCCCCAACGACCCCTATTTTGCTGACACTGATCCAGAAACCACGCTAAACCAATATTACCTGTATGACATCAATGCACCGCAGGCATGGGACCTGCAACAAGGCTCACACTCGACAACAATTGCAGTGGTGGATAGCGGCATCACTGCCTTCCACGAGGATCTGGCCGCCAATGTTGTTGCGGGCTGGGATTTTGTTGGAACCAACGCTGGTTGGATGGGTTACCCGGGCCGGACTGATGATGTGTACGATCCGGTTGGTGACAGCAATCCCACCGTCTGGGACCCCGCGTGGGGTCAGCCAGGTGATAAATCCCCTCCTTTCCCCACCATAGACAACGATCCAGAGTACTTGCCGGTTTCTGACCCCGACTACACAGCTAACTGGTGGGCGGACCACTATGATCCGGCCATCGGTGACATCATTGATAATGACTACAGCCTTATGGGGCTGGACTGGGATGGCGGTGTTAGCCACGGGAGCCTGGTGGCCGGGGTCATCGGAACGGTCACCGACAACGCTACCGGATTCGCGGGTATGGCTTTCAATTGCGGTCTGATGCCTCTGCGCGTGATCAACGCCGAGGGCTGGGGCTGGGGAATTGACGCCCACGACGCCATAATCTATGCGGCCGACCACGGCGCAGACGTCATCAACTGCAGCTTTGGTTTTGGACCAATGTATACCATTGATCCCAGCGAATTTGAGGCCCCCGACGGCGAGGCCTACCTGGTCCAAGCCGCCATCGAGTATGCTGTTGACAAGGGATGCATAATTATCTGCTCCAGTGGCAACTCCGATGAAAATCCTTCCTACCCTGACTACGACAACCACGACGGGCACCACGGAGGCCTGGATTTCCCTGCCTGCCTACCGGAAACAATATCAGTCGGAGCAGTAGACTGGAACGGGGAACGCGCCTACTATTCTAGCTACGCCGATCCCGACTTGGGTGAGGTGCTGGACATCGTTGCACCCGGGCACATGGCATGGTCAACTGGAGTAATCAATGCCAGTCTATGGTATCAATCCGAGTATCTGTACTCCGACGAATATGGCGATCCAATCCAATACCCCCTGGGTGAAGACACTTACGAAGTGACGCCGGGAGGTACTTCGTTCACCGCCCCAGTGGTCTCGGGTTTTGCCGGATTGCTGAAGACTCGCTACTCCGGTATGACCTACTTACAATTCCGCGACTTTATCCAGGAGAGTGCCTTTGACCTGGGTGATCCCCTCTATGACGACTATTACGGCTATGGTCGGCTGGATGCGTACGGCGCAATTCTTTACGCCGATGCTAACATCCCCGAGCCGACGACCATTGCCCTGTTTGGCTTAGGCCTGCTCGGCCTGGC
>JALGTS010000287.1 GCA_029821255.1 Candidatus Zipacnadia bacterium | reverse complement strand
TTCGTTGGCCTGGCTTAAAGGGAGTATTGTGGAGCTCATCACTGCAAGCTCGGCGATTTATGCTTTGACTTTTCATCTATTCCTGAATATAATAACACCTTGAGAAAAGCCCGTGCACTGTTAAGACCATCCTGGCTGATCCATTGCCAGCTTATAGAAGAAAATGGCTGAACATATCCTGCTCGTAGACGACAACAAGGATTTTCTGGACGCTGCCCACGAATTCTTTTCCAGCAAGGGATATCGGGTAAGTGCTGCCCAGGACGGGCAGGCTGCCCTGAAACTGGTAAGCCGACACCGCCCCGATATTATCCTCCTCGACGTAATGATGCCCCGGATGGATGGCTGGGAAACGCTAAAGATATTGCAGGACAATGAGCAAACCGCCGATATCCCCGTGCTTATGCTGACGGCGGCGCGCGGTTCCGAATCGGTCAAAAAGAGTTTCGACCGCGGTAGCGTATGGTACTACAGCAAGCCGATCACCGACCACGACGACCTGCTGCTGGTCATCCGCCGCATCCTCGCCGAAAAGGGCTATCCAAACTTGTAGGCCACGCCGCCAAAGCCGCCCCGCGGGTACTCCCACTCGAAGTTATCATAGAGGCAGACTACCCGGCAGGTCCCGCACTCCAGGCAGTTCTCGGCACCAGTGCGTGGATGTGGCATTAACCCTCTGACACACACCCATGATAGAAAACTTCTGGGTACTTATCTAAGTACTCAGCATACAGATCGATCAGCTCGCGCAGGTCTATCAGTCTGATGATAGCCTCTCCGATCTTGTCCAGCTTCATGATGCCACGTTGCTGGCAGGGTCCTTCCATGAGCAGGAAGTCGGGGTAAGGGCCGAAGCCTATATGCCATTCTTGTTTCCAAGAACTTTCTTCTTTCCACGAACCGACCAACCAACTAAGCGTCGTTACGGGGGACGGATATTTCTGCCGCAACTCCTCAGGAGGTGTAAGCTTTTTCAGGATGAACTCTGGAAGCTGAACACGCTCCTCGGCCAAGTGCATAGCGGTGCAACATGCTAGAGTAACACCAAGTAGCAAGATGTAACCATTTGCTTCCATCACTTTATGCCAGCCCTGTACTAGTTCATTAGCCTGACGCCCAATGGCAGCTAACGAGTGGGTCGGGTGGGTGCTCCTTATTGCCTCTTCGCGCCGCCAGAAAGTATCAGGAATCCTGCCCGTCCAGCAAGAATCTTTGTCGGGGGTAAAGGGGAGGAGCCTATATTTCCAAGTGATTCCGCTGGCCTCTTCGTCAGGCGTTAGGGGAACTTTCTCGCGGTTGGTAGAATAGGTAGGCATCACTACACTCCCCGTTCGTCCTACAGTCTCCAGCAAAGCATCTATTACAGCATCCGCTCCGCCCTTCACCCAGCCAAAGCTGGAAAGCGAACTGTGGACACCAACTATATGTCCTTCGCCTAATCCCAGCCGGCGCAGCCCCTGCTTTATGTCTTCTTTGGTGACGACGGTTTGCTCAGTCACTGTGACTATTCTCTCTTAAACTTAATAGTTAGCGCTGGGTAGACCAGATTAGCTACCATCTATCACCTGCAGCAAATGGTAGTAGGAAACATCGGGTAGCAGAGTTTGTATAACCCCTGCAGTCTGGGAGGTGGGCTTGGGCTGAACTGTCACAGCACCGCGTGAGTATCCCGCGAATTAGGCGTTGTGGCTGTCGGGTGGCTGACGGACAGCGCCGGCGGCAGGCAGTCCCCTATGCCCAATTCGGCCCAGTCCGGTGTCAAGCTCCGGGTCAAGGGCTATCCAAACTTATAGGCGACGCCGAAGCCGCCCCGGGGATATTTCCAGTCAATGTTGCCGTAGGGGCAGACCACCCGGCAGGTCCCGCATTCCAGGCAGTTCTCATAAGCAATCTCCAGTTCCTGCTCCTCTTCCAGCCAGCGGTACACTTCGGCCGGGCACTTGCTGATACAGGGCTTTGTCTTACACCGGATGCAAGCCTCCGCATCAATGACCTCCAGGTGCGAGTTCTCCTCATCCACCTCGTACTTGACCGTGTAGAGCTTATCGTCCAGGCCCTTATTGGCATCAGGCTTCATAATAACCGAGCTGTTGCTCATATAAATGACAATCCTCCATCAATAGCATCCCAGGCCATTGCCCAAGGCTTGCGCCGCCGCAGGGCCTCCTTGATTATCTCCCACTGCTTCTGCCGCTTGGTCTTGTCATCTACTGTCAGCATCTCTTCAAACGCGTATGCCGCCAGCGGCGGATAGACCTTCAGGATAGGATGGCGTTCCATAAACTTGGTGGCCTTGCGATACTTGCGCAGGTCAGCAATAGTCGGGGCGGTCTCTTCCAAGCGCTGGCGGTAGTGACCCAGCGTACGCTCGGAAAAATCACCCTTGCTGTGAGCATCAATAGCCGTCTCGGCTGCCGCCTTGCC
>JALGTS010000007.1 GCA_029821255.1 Candidatus Zipacnadia bacterium | reverse complement strand
CCGGGCTGTGGTATTCCAAGACGACCATAGCGCCATTTGTCTGGTCTCAACTGACTTGCCGCTCATCACCCGCCCGTATGTGGCCCAAATTCGGCAACAGGCAGCCAGTAGTTGTGGGCTGAAGCCTGGAGCAATAATGGTCCACGCCGTACAGAATCATGCAGCCCCCTCAATAGGGCACAGTATGATGCGTCCTGACTCTCCCTACGTGCCGGCCGGGCTGGAATGGCTTAGAGGTGGGGACGACAGCTATATAGAGTTCGCCGTTCCCCGCATAGTGGAGGCGATCCAGCAGGCCTGGCAGCGGTGTGAGCCCGTTGCAGTAGGCTGGGGAGCAACCACCGAGAATGCGGTGGCCTTCTGCCGCCGCTTCGTGATGCGCGATGGTAGAGTTGTGACCCATCCCAGTGCAGCCGAGTGTAAGAACATCCTTCGGGCCGAAAGTCCCATTGACCCGGAGTTGGGGGTACTGGTAGTAGTCAACATGGCTGGCCGGGTAGTTGCAGTGATTATGCACTACACTTGCCACCCTGTCCACGGATTGGACGGTCGCCAGGTAATCAGCGGCTGGCCGGGGGCCTGGTCAAGGAATATCCGCCAGAGTTATGGGCCTCAGTGTGTGCCCCTGCTACTCAACGGTTTCTGCGGGAATATTCACCATCACAATCACTTGGACCCGGACTATCGTGACGACCACCAGCAGATGGGAAATGTGCTGGCTGACGATACTCGTCGGGCTATGACCGACCTGACCTGGATGGAGGCCCCTATTCGGCTGGACGCGATCCATCGTGAGCTGGCTATACCGTATCGGGAAATCCCGGATTCCCAGGTGCAAGCCGCGCGGCAGCTACTATGCGCGCATCCTGAACCTCTGTACAGAAGCGACGACCCCAGGGCTATTTCCTGGGACTGGTGCTACGCTCTTAGCCTGGTGGATTTGGTGGAGATGATCAAAGAGCAGCCCACCTGCCCTGTGGAAGTGCAAGCACTGCGACTCGGCGATCTGGCAGTTATTGGCGTGCCTGGTGAGCCTTTTGTTGAGGCCCAACTGGAAATCAAGGGTAACTCGCCTGCGCTACGCACCTTCTGTGTTCACATGGCCAACGGAGCGGTCGGGTATATTCCAACGGCGGAGGCCCTCAGCCGAGGCGGGTACGAGACTCGCACCGCCCACTGGTCGAAGCTGAGTGCGGAGGCTCTTGATACGATCACGTATACGGCAACAGAGTTGCTGGAAGAGCTGTTTTGCCGCTGTGCTTAGTCGCAGCCAGTCAATTGCTTTTGCCCAAGCTGTAACCGACGCCTTCTGGCGACTGATGCTCCCTTCACCAGGGTTGGCGTTGTCTTAATAGCCCTGGATTTGTAATTTCCGGGGAAGACAAATGAGCCACAGCAGTATACGGCCGGAGGAGATTTCGCGCTGAGGCAAGTATGGAACTGGATGAAGAAGGAAATTGTGCCAACCGGCGCGAATGGTAGCTTAATAGGTTGCTCTACCAGTAGAGGGGGCAAAGTGCTGTGCCAACTGACACCAAACCGGGTAGTGACTTCATAACTGCTGCCGATGTGGCAGCCTACATTGAAAAGCTCGCGGTGAAGCCTGCCAATGATGAGGGATTCAAGTTTGGCAATCCTCACGCGCGGATTAAAGGTGTGTTGGTATGTTGGATGTGCACATTGGCAGCAATTCAGCGGGCCGTTGCTGAAGGCTGCAATATGATTGTTTGTCACGAAGAGATGCATTACCCATATGCTGCCTTCGAGCCAGGTTTGGAGAAATACCTAACCTGGACGGTAAATCGACAGCGAATCCAGGCCCTGTCGCGAAGCGAAATAACGGTCTATCGGGCTCATGGTATGCTTGATCACTACTGCATTTTGGACGATTTTGCTGCAGAGCTGGGCTTGGGCAGTCCCACAGTGAGCGAGGGGTTTTACCGTATCTACGATGTTGAGCCGCGAACTGTTGCTCAGCTTACCGAGCAGGTCAAGCAAGTTATGGATATGGACTCGGTGCGGGTGACCGGTGATCCGAGTCGCCAAGTCAGCCGTGTTGGCCTGCCTTGGGGAGGTCTGGGACTTTCTGTTAATATAAGCTTTGTTGAAGGGTTGCTGGGCTACCGTCCTGACGTACTGATAGCCGGCGAGACCGATGAATACACGATGTTCTATTGTCGGGATGCGGATGTGCCGCTCATTGAAACCAGCCACGCAGGTAGCGAGAACTTTGGTCTGGCTCACTTTGCCGACGATCTCGCGTCAGTTATGCCTGGAACCAAGGTAGTATTCCATCGCTGCCCGGTGCCATGGAATCAGGGCTGATGGCAGGAAGGTCCTCCGCTTATGGTGAGAGAATAGTGCAAGAAGGCCGGCGATATGCTATAATTGGTAACAAAGACGGTCCGGTTGATCTGCGAGACCGGTCGCGACTGTTCTATAGGAGTTGACTGCGGTGCAAGACAGTACCAGGCGGCAGATAACCTGGGTTATAGTAACGGGCCTTGTCGTAATACTGATTATCTTCATTGCCTATAGGCGCACGGCGGTGGAGCGGGCGCTCAATAAGCTGGCAACGGGTCGGCCTGATGAGCAAGTTGCGGCGGCAGCCAGCTTGATTAGGGAAGGGCGACTGGCCACTGCTGTGGAACAGGAGCCCCGCTGGGTGCAAGATCGGGCGGTGGCTGCTGCGTTGCGGGTCGGCAGCCCCAAAGCCTTCCGCCAACTGCTGAAGATGATACCCCTGGTTGATAAGCCAGTTTCTGACCAAATCAAGGCAAGCCTGGCGATGGTTGGGGTACGGGCGGTTGGTGTGGCGGTTCAGGAGTTATCCAATCCGGATGCTGACATCCGAGGGGCGGCTTCCGGCGTGCTGGCAAGCATTGGTGCACCTGCCCTGCCTTCGTTAGTACCCATGGTCGGTGTCTATAACGATGATACGCGAGGTGCGGTCACGGGCGCTTTGGCGGGCATTGGTGAACCTGCTATCCCCTTATTGGTAAAAATCCTCCAGCAGACCAGTCCCGGCCCGGAGCAGTCGGCGGGCGAGTTCGTGCGTAGCCAGGAGACTGCTTATGCTGCACTCAGTAGTCTAAAGGTGAAGAGCCTGGCGCCAGTAATGAAGCAGTTACTGACCAGTAAGGATGCCGCCGTCCGCGAGAAAGCGGCGCAACTGATAGGCGTTATCATTGACCAGACCTCCAAATCTTTTGTCCACCCTGCCGTTGCCAAGCCTATCCCCCTGGTTGTGCCGATTCCTTTGGAAGACGCTCTCACCGCAGTAGACCCACTGATAGCGCACCTGGCGAGTGATCCTGACTGGCGAGTGCGTCGACAGGCGGCACTGGCGCTGGGTAAGCTGCTGTCGGCGGGTAATCAGCCCAGAATTGTCAGCGCTCTGGTTACTGCTCTGGATGATTCCCGAGCAGGCGTCAAAGCGGCGGCAGCGACAGCACTCGGTCAGATCGGAGCAGCCCAGGTTGCCCCAGTCCTGGTGGCGACACTGATGACGAACAGAACCGGCGCTATTGATGAATTGCAACTGGCCCTGCGCCGGCTGGGAGTGCCGGCGATTTCCGCCTTGTCCCCGGCTCTGAGTTCGGACGACGCGGAGACCCGTCGACTGGCTACTGAAATATTGGCTGGTATTGGCACTGGCCAGGTAGTTGCGCCGCTGGGGGCGCAGCTGGCTGATCCGAATCCCGCTATTCGGCGGTTAGCGGCTGAGACTTTAGCAGGTATGCCGCAAGATATGCTTAGGGCTGCCAGTACCCCGCAAGTTGTTGCCCAGATGCTTGCTGCACTGGGCGATCGCAACTGGCGCGTTTATCATGCCGTCCGGGAGGCATTGGCCCGAATTGGTCGCCCGGCAGTTCCTGCACTAATTGATAAGCTGGCGACCGGCGATCTGCGGAGCAAATATATGGCCCAGCAGGCGCTGGTTGATATTCGCATGCCGGCTATCAAGCCATTGCTGGGGGCACTAAGCTCCCCGGAAGCTGACGTCCGCCATTGGGTGGCAACGACTCTGGGCAAGATCGGTCCTGCGATAATTGAGCCTATTAGCAGTTTGCTGAAGGATCCTGCGCAGCCGGTCGCGACTCGGGCAGCGGCGATTAGGGCTCTGGGCTACACTAAATCACCAGCGGCAACCGACCTCCTTAAGGCAAGCAAATCCTCGCATCCAGAGGTACGGATCGCGGTTCTGCAGGCGGTCAGTGATATTCGCGACCCCGCCGCCACTGAGCTGCTTGTCTCCGGGCTGACCGATTCCAGCCCAAAGGTGCGGGAGGTGGCCTATCTTCTGCTGAAGGATTGGCAGTTAGATAAGGTCGGGGAGTGTTTGCAGGAAGTTTTGCAAGGAGGCGACCAGGACGCTCGCCGTCGTGCAGCGATAATACTCGCCTATCATAGTTCGCCCGAGGCAAATCGGCTGCTTGCTGACGTAATGGGAGGTGTAGCCGAGGCTGCGGAAAAGAATCAGACTGTGGTAGATGTGCTCACCGAGACCATCCAAGACACTACCGAGGATGTGGCGCTGCGGCAGGCGGCGGTGAAGAATTTGGGAGCAGTGGCTACACTGTCAGTAGTTCCTCTACTGAAGGACTTGTTGGCACCGGACTCGCCTTTCGCCTTTGAAGCTGCTCAGTCTATGGCCCAGATCGGGGTCCGGACGGCGGCGGTCGCCAAACAAAAGGTTGGGATGAGCGAGGTCAGCGCCCAGCTGCTAAATGTGCTTAAGGAAACTGATAACGAGGAACTGCGATTGCAGGTTGCCCGTGCACTGGCCACTATGAAGGACTTGCCTGTCGCTGCACTGATAGACGGTCTCCATGCCTATCCTGACGAGGTTAAGCCCTGGGCAGCGGGCATCTTGGCGGCAATCGGCGAGCCTGCCACCAATCCGATGCTTTCGGCCAGACATAGGAGCAAGGACAAGCAGCAGAAGCTGTGGTGCGTAGCAGTGCTTGATGTAATTGGCAGCAAGTTAGCTACTCGGTTTATCAATTATCTGCCCGAGGACGAAAGGCCCGATCCGTCCCTGGTAGAGCAGGTGCGTGAGATCAAATCACGCATTCTAAGCGGTGAGTGAAGCGGCGCCGTCGTTGATAGCTGGTAAACTACCTACCAGACAAAAGGAGAACCAGACGTGACCCAACGGACGGTACTTATCATAATAATAGTTGTCTTGGTTGGTGCCGGGGGGTATTTTCTAACCTACGCCCAGCAGCTTAGTAAGACTGCTGAGTGGCTTGCGCAGATGTCGGGAGTAGACGACAAAGAAGCCACCAAGGCTATGGAACAGCTATCCGCCCACGGCAGCAGTAGGGTTTATCTACAGGTAGTTGAGCTTGCTCAGAACGTAGATGCCCATACGCGCCGCCGTGCGGCAGTGGTGCTGGGCGAGCTTGGTCGCCCCCAGGCTGCTGAGGTGCTTATGCCTATGCTGGATGATCCAGAGCCTGAGGTGAGAGCTGCTGCAGCCGAAGCATTGGGGCGGATAGGGGCCCACGGCAGTAGCAACAAGCTGGCACAGGTGGTCGCCAATGACACCGAAGAACTCCCCGTCCGCGTCAGCGCGGCACGTGCTTTGGCCTCTTTGGCTGAGCCGGCGGCAGTGCCCCAATTGACCCGGGCACTTGCCTATCGTCCTGCTGTGGGCCAAGATCAGCAGGATAGTTCGTGGCTGCTACGGGTGGAGGCGGCGTGGGCACTGGGTGCAATCGCCACCCCGGAGGCTATTAGGGCTCTGTCTGATGAGCTTACTGGGGGTGCAGAAACGAATGCGCGCGTACGCACGGCAATGGCTTATGCTCTGGGTGACGCAATGACTGCGGCTGAATCGCCCGAAGAGAGCACCGCAGTAGCTTTGGATGCTCTAATTCAGGCTGCGGCAGACGAGGTAGGGGACGTCCGCATTGCGGCATCGGACTCGTTGTTGCGTATCTCCTGGCCGGACGAAGACAGTGATAAGGTTGAGCAAGTACTCCAAAAGGCTCAGTCTGACCCGCACTATTGGGTCCGTCATGCTGTGGCCCCAGAATCGTAGGCTGCTGGCAGACCGTTACTTCGGAGAGGACATCAATGACGCACAGAAGACCAAATATAATTGTAGCGGTTGGAATCGTCTTTACGGGCCTAATAATAGCAGGCTGCGCCGTCGATCCGATTGAGGAGCTTAGCCGTGAGATTGAATCACCGCGGACAGCAACTCGGGAGCAGGCGATTATCGCCCTGGCTAATCTGCAGGACAGGCGGGCGATTGAATTGCTGGCTGAAGCTCTGTCCGATGACGAAGAACTTTGTGACGCTGCAGCAGTGGCCCTGGTCAAGCACGGTCGACGGATCCCAGTAGCTCGGGAGACTAATCCGGTGGTTGAGCAGGTCAACAAAGTTGCCAATAATGCGCATATAGGCGAGCAGTTTCGCGCGCGGGCCGTCTGGGTTTTGGGCGAAATCGGCGACCGCCGTAGCATACCGCTGCTAAAAGCCATGACAATAGCTGCCGAGACACCCATTTTGGCGCAGCAGCGCACCGAAGCTCTGGAGAAGCTGGGCTTCGACAGTGTGGGTCGCAGCTATGAACTGCCCATGGGATCGCTGGCGGGAGATCTGGAGGTCATTCCGCAGATCTCAGAGATGAAACCACCACCCCAGTAAAGGTGAATCGATCATCGATTGGTGTGCGTTCTCATCACTCACTGCTTATTCGATTGTTACTGTGGTTGACTGCTGCTGGTTGGCTGGTGCCGAGCGCCTCTGGGATAGCCGTAGGCTTACAGTTGCCTCCCCTCGTTGGCTCGTTAGCCGAGTGTACTGAGAAGTCTCCTCTGGCTCTGGAGCGGCGGGTTCATCCCAGCTATTCTTCGTCACAGGAGGCTCTGCTGGCAGGTTTTCCTACCTGCCAGCCCGGTGACGAACTGACCGGATACGGCGGACGCACCGTATATCGGGCCAGCACCGGCTTGCCCGTCCGCAGTGTATCACCAATTCACTATCAGTACCCTGTTGATACCGGGCACCAGTGGCGAATGTCGGTCCAGATCTGTCCCGACTTTCTGCCTGAGATCTATCCCGGTCGCAGTTGGGATGAGATGTGCCGCCGGTGCTATCTTGAGTCCCCCTGGCTGGAGCAGCGCGGTTGGGCCAATTCCTTTAGGATTGCCCAGGAGGAAGTGCAGCGGTGGAACCGAGATGAGGATGCTGCTTGGCAGCGCGCACTGTTGGCCGCCGCTTACTGGTGGACGTATAGGGACCATTCCACCGTCGGTCGGGATACGTTGTTGGCTGCCCTCGGCCGCCAGCAGTACCAGTCTCGCGCGCTGCTGGTTGAGCATATGGCTCCCAGGGTGGTTGATCTGCTGCCGCCGCTGATAAGTGAAGTCACTGTGGGCGAGCAGCAAGTGGCAATAGATCTGCGCGTAGAGAGCGATGCCTCGTTTGATTCTACGGCGTCTGTCGAATCTTTACTGCTCCATGCCGCCAAGCGAGGTCTGGGCGCAGTGGTCATCGCCGACCGCAACCAAATCG
Source organism: Candidatus Zipacnadia bacterium (assembly GCA_029821255.1). Taxonomy (GTDB): domain Bacteria; phylum Armatimonadota; class Zipacnadia; order Zipacnadales; family Zipacnadaceae; genus JALGTD01. The sequence goes on along the minus strand of JALGTS010000007.1, from coordinate 5,479 downwards.
GTGGTGCCCAACGGGCCCAACGGATAGCAGACAAACTGCGAGCCGCAGGGAAACTTCCGGCTGATTTTCGGGTAATCATCGGGGAGTATATAGATACCACCAGCGGCGGCGTACTCGCTTTGTTTGTGAATCATTGGATTCCCGAAGGCATGACAATGGGCAAGACCGTGGAGATGATACATGACCAAGATGGCTTGGCGATTCTCGCCCACCCGGGCGTAGCAGGAGGGCCGCGGATGCTGCGCCAAATGCCTTTTGACGGCTATCTGATCCAACCAGGCCTTTTTGAGATGTTTCGGACATTGCAGATCTTATACGACCCACGGCTGGCAGATAAACCTGCTTTGTACGCCAGTAATAGCCCCTATGGTGTTGCGGTGGGCCTGCCATACACCACAATTGAGAGCAGTGACAACACCACTGAAGGCCTACGTCAGGCACTGGCAGACGGCCGCGCGTATGCCGCTGGCGGCACCTATCTGCCCTGGATGATGGCTACTACTATGGAACCCATTGGGCAAATAGAGACGGTGCTCAATCGCTATTTCGTCTGGCACGACGAAATAGAACAGCAGCTTCAGCAGTTGGTGAGGGCTGATAATGTTATTCTCCGTACTAGCTGGGACCGTGAGCTACAGGGCTGGATGGGGTTGGACCGGCTATGTGCGGGTCTCCGGGGAATTGATAATCGTAGTTCGCCACTGCTGGAGCTGCCAGAAGTGGAAAAGATCGCCTTAGAGTATTCTGGTTGCCAACTTAGTTACAGCCGTCCTGGCCATGTATTCTCGCTCAGGGCGCGATATATTTGGTAGGAGTGCTGTTTTAGGTATGGAGATGCACATACGCAGATACGAACCGTGCGATAGGCAGCGGATACTGGAGATCACCGCTGAGGTCTTTGAACCAGTTTCGCTCTTTGCTGCTATCCAGCGAAAGTTTGGTGTCCTAAACAACACTACCTGGCAGGAGCGTAAGATGGCAGAGGTAGCTGGGGAGTTGGAAGACAACCCCGGCGGGACATTTGTAGCGGAGGTGAGCGGTGAGGTGGTCGGCTACATCACCACCGAGCTTGACCAAGATAGTGCAACCGGCCGCGTACGGAATTTGGCTGTTGCCGCCCAGTATCAGGGCAGAGGAGTGGGCAAGGCATTGCTGAACACTGCCCTTGACTATTTTGAGGCAGTTGGTATGATGTATAGTCAGATTGAGACATTGACCTGCAACCAGCGGGCAGACCGCTTCTATCGGCAGGTCGGCTACCGTGAGGTAGGGCGCAAGATTTACTACTGTATGTGCATAACTGACCGGAGACGGATTTAGCTCATAAGATAAATTGCCAAGAGGGGGTGAGCCGGTGCGGAGTCCTTGCAATAGAGGTATGTTGATAGTCATGGCGGCTTGTGTTAGCGCCATCGGTGGAGTTTTGCAGCCGGCTGTTGGTGAGCCGAACCTATGGTATGAAAGCTGGGAAAAGGCCAGCGCCCAGGCCAAACAGAGCGGCAAGCCGATATATGTCTACGTCTGGGAGTATCCTCGGATGTCGCGTAACGAGTGGGCAAGGGTCAAGCAAGACAATCCCTGCTACAAGATGAGTCAGTCTACCTTGGCCAACAAACAAGTAAAACAGATGCTGCGCGGCTATATACTTTGCGCTCTGGAGGTCCACGCGCCGCCCAACCGTCAGTTCATACGTAAACATGTCCCGGGATTGCTGCCTGAGGCGGACGAGGAGCGAGTCGGGTTATCGGCGTATCGGCTGCCCTTTCATCTGTTTTTTGATAGCTCCGGGAAGAAGGCTTTCCAGATATATGGCTACATCCCATCTCAGTGGTTTGTACAGACCCTGGAAGCTGTCCAACTGCTCATCAAAGAACAGGGCACGGCAAGCGATAAGCTTAAGCAGGCCCGAGCTTATGCTCGGCTGGGTCATATCTGCCTGGAGCTGGAACTGTATGAAGATGCCAAGAAACACTTAGAGCGCGCCCTCAAGTTAGATCCTGGCAACGAAAGCGGCGCTAAAGCCGATGCTGAGCTGGACCTAACCATAATCTCAATACCGGATGCTCCGGCGAAGGCAGCTCGTGTTCTTGAAAACTACCTTGATGATTATCCTCACGCTGTTCGTTGCACTGAGGTGCGTTATTTTCTGGCGGTGGCTAAGTATTTAGTGGGAGATCGTGGCGGGGCAATTCAGATACTTGAGCAGATTGAGCGCATACAAGAGCCTGCCTCCGAGCAAGAAAGACGCTGGATTGAGTATGCGGCAGTGCTGCTGCACCAGTTGCGGCTCCAGCAGTAGAATAGCCGCCGGTATGCCACCAAGCATTCCGTCGGTTCGTGATCCGGGCTTGCCTACCAAACGGAACTATTATGAGAGTAGGACGTCTAATAAGAGGAGAGTGACACGAGAAATTTCGCTGATATGACCATTGAAGATTTAGAAAGTCGGCTACAGGAGTTGCAGGAGACCCTCCAACAGGTCGGTGATCGTCTTTGACCTTGCTGCCCGCCGTGGGCAAATAGCGAAGCTTGAAAACCGCACTAAAGAGCCGGACCTCTGGGACGATCCAGCCAGCGCTCAAGAGTTGATGAGGAAGCTCAGTGCGTTGCGTGGTACCATCGAGCCGTGGGAAGAGCTTAACCGGCGACTAGAAGATTACCAGGTGCTGCTGGAGCTAGCTGCCGAAGAAGATGATAAAGCGGTTGCCCAGGAGGTTGCAGAGGGGCTGGAAGCCGCCCAAAGGCAGCTCGAAGAGCTGGAATTTGCTGCTATGCTTGGTGGCAAGTATGACGCGGAGAACGCCATCCTGACCATAACGGCGGGAGCAGGAGGCACTGAGGCCTGTGACTGGGCCGAAATGTTGCTGCGTATGTACCGCTTGTGGGCCGATGCGCACGACTTTGAGTTCCAAGTCATCTCTTTTGTTGAAGGTGATGCGGCTGGATTTCGTAATGTTACCGCCCGTGTAGCGGGACCTTATGCATTTGGCTATCTGAAGGCTGAAAGTGGGGTGCATCGGCTGGTGCGCATTTCGCCCTTTGACAGTTCCAAGCGCCGCCATACCAGCTTTGCTTCGGTTGATGTTATACCGGAGGTGACAGAAGATCTTGAGGTAGATATCAATCCCGAGGAGCTGCGCATTGAAACATTCCGCTCCAGCGGGGCAGGTGGCCAACACGTAAACAAAACTGATTCAGCGGTGCGCATCACCCATTTGCCGACAGGGATTACTGCGCAGTCGCAGGCAGAGCGTTCGCAGCATGCTAATCGGCGCTTTGCTATGCAGGTGCTACGCGCCCGTCTAGCCGAGCGCCAGCGTCAGGAGCGCTCAGAGGAGATTGACCAGATTCGGGGCAGTAAGCAGGATATTGCCTTTGCCAGCCAGATAAGATCATATGTTATACAGCCCTATACGATGGTCAAGGACCATCGCACTAATGTCGAAGTGTCCCAGGTAGAATCGGTGCTGGATGGAGATATTGACCAGTTTATTCGTGCTTATCTGCTGATGACAGCAGGAGAAGGCGGTGAGATGTGATGAGGAAGATAGCGATAGCGGCGACAATCAGTGCATTAATAGTGGCCGGTGCTGTCTGGTGGACGGTCGGCGCAGCCGGTACCTCCACGCTGTCTACCAAGAATGCCACTCGTGCGGAGACGAGTTTTGGGGACTTGACTGCTGATGCCTTATGTGCTGCGGCCCATTGTACCGTGGGGCTGGTCGCCGCCGCTGCTTTCAAGCCCGGGACAATTCCCGCGGACAGCCCTACAACTACGCAGATAGCCAGCCTCCTGCAGACTCCCGACGAGAAGTGGGCCGTCTCCAAGCTGACTGCTGCTCAGATTCGCGCGGCGCTGGAGCGCAGTCTCAGCCGACTACCCCTGCCAAGCAGTGCATTTCTACAAGTCTCGGGGCTGAAAGTGAAGTACAACCCCAATGCTCCGCGCAATCACCGCATTACCTCCTTGCAGACCAACACTGGTCCGCTGCGCGCCGACAAGGAGTACCAGGTTGTCATGCCGCTGTTTTTGGCTAAGGGCGGCTCGGGCTACTTCCAGATATTCGACAAAGACGACATCGTCCGCCAGGGCAATACCGGCTTGGCTGCGGTCATCAAGGCCTTCGTTGACTCCAAGGATGAGCTGAACTACACCGGCCAGGGCCGCATTACCGTGGGCAGGTAGCAGCAGCACGGCAATAGCTTGACAGACAGGCCTCTGTTTGACAGTGTAAATAGATAGCGCTCTGATAAAGGGATTAGCTAGTCCGGGCGCGAACGGTTACTTATGATGTCTGCCGCCAGCACTGTCAAACAACATAACTGTGGCTTCACGCTAATTGAGTTACTTGTGGTCATTGCTATCATTGCGGTGTTGGCTGCCCTTTTGTTCCCCATTTTTGCCAAGGCGCGGGGCAGTGCCCAAAAAGCCACCTGCATCTCCAACATCAAGCAGCTCCTCCAAGCTGCCCAGATGTACTGCAGTGACTATGATCGGCGGCTGGTCCCCGCCCGGATCTGGAACCCCTCCTATGGAACGTTAGGTGTTAGCTGGTGCGTGCTGCTTCAGCCTTATATTAAGAACAAAGAGATTCTGACCTGCCCGCTGGACTCCTCACCTCAGGTTGCACGCAATAGCACTGACCTGCCGCACAGCTATGGCATAAACTACGGCCTGACCTACCTGACCGGCTACGGCCAGCAACATCTGGCTCGCTCTATGTCCGGCTTGGAGAGCGTCAGCGAGCTGATTATGTTCTTCGATATGAAATCAGAAGTCGGCGCGATGGGCAGCTCATACATAGCGCATCGGCTCAGCCGGGTGGCCTTCCGCCACACTGACCAGGCCAGCTTTGGCTTCTTAGATGGCCATGTCAAACCGCTGCATGCGAATCAAGTTGACGACGGCAAGTTCTGGATACCATGATGCGAACCAGCGAGACGTTGGCAGCGAACTGTAAAGAGGAGAATGTACAATGAGAACTGCTACACGATGGTTAGCTGTTGCGGCAATAGTTAGCCTGGCAGTGACGGCAGGCGAAGTGTGGGCACAGGAAGAAGAGCAAGCCAAAACACCCGAGCAAGTGGTCAATGAGTTTAGTTATGCGCTGGCTGCTGCCCTCCGGACAAGTCGGATAGATCCGGCCCTGCTCAAGAAGGTCATCACCGCTAAGTCCCAGGAGGCATTAAGCAAATGGAGTGACCGCCTGATTGGGCCGCTGGGCATGTACCTAATTATCCCCCGCCTGGTAGCTGCGCAGCCAACGATTGACGGCGATCACGCTACTGCCCACGTGGTTCCGCAGCCCCAGTCGCTGGAGGTGAAGCTGGTCAAGGAGGAGGGGCAGTGGAAGGTTGATTTGCTGGGCACGCTGGCGGGCTTGCCTGAGCCGTTCGCCGTTACTGCCGAGGAGTTGGAGGCCCAGGCCGCCAAAACCGGGTCATTAGAAACTCAGTCTGAACCCGGCGCCGAGGGCTC
>JALGTS010000286.1 GCA_029821255.1 Candidatus Zipacnadia bacterium | reverse complement strand
AATTCCAGGGTTACGGCCGTCCCGGTCGGATTATTGGGATAGTTTACAAATAGCAGTTTGGCCTGTCGGGCGACAGTAGTAGGAATGGCCGCCAGGTCAGGCAAAAAGTCGTTCTCCGGAAGCAAAGGCATAGGAAAGGCGGCACCGCCGCACCAGGAGGTCTGAACTCGGTAGACCGGATAGGCGGGCTCGGGAACCAGCACCATATCGCCCGGATCAACGTAAGCCCATACGATATGGGCCAATGCTTCTTTGGCTCCCAGGCAGCTCTGTATCTCGCTGTCGGGGTCAATCTCTATTCCGTAGCGGTCGGCGGCAAAGTCGCTGATTGTCTGCTTGAACTCAGGGGTGCCGTAGCCGCTTTCATCGTATTGATGAGTAGTGGGGTCCTGGGCAGCCTCACAGAGCGCCTCTACTACAAAGTCGGGCGTCGGCATGTCCGGGTCGCCGATGCCAAAGTCTATTATCTGGCGTCCCTCGGCGAGCATCTGTGACTTGGTTCGGGCGATCTCCCGAAACGGATAGGGCGGAATGCGTTGCAGTCTTTGTGAAAGCTCCATACGATCTCCTATTTGATTACTTGCGAGCTGGCTCAATCAGGTCTTCGTTTAGCTGTCCAGTAAACACTTCGGTGACCGGGCCGGTCATAAATATATGCCCGTTTGCGTGCCATTCAACGTGCAAAGTCCCGCCCCACAGCTCTACCTCGACCTGACGATCAGTGCGATCAGTAAGCACTCCGGCCACTACCGAAGCCGAAGCGCCCGTCCCGCAGGCCAGCGTTTCACCGGCACCCCGCTCCCAGACTCTCATCTTGATGTGAGCCCGGTCAAGCACAGTTACAAACTCGACATTGGTGCGTTCAGGAAATAGCTTGTGATTCTCAATAAGGGGGCCGATGTCACCTACGGGAAACCGGTCAACATCATCAACGAATATCACACAATGGGGGTTGCCCATAGAGATGCAGGTAATATTGAAGCTATCGCTGTTGACTTCAAGGGATTGGTTGACGACCGGCTTATTGGCCGGCTCGCCCACCATGGGTATCTCAGAGCGGTTCAGGCGGGGTGTGCCCATATCTACGGTTGCTGCTACGACCAAATCATCTTTAACGGTTAGCGCCACATGCAAGACGCCGGCGCCTGTTTCAACGTCAATAGTGGTGTTGTTAGTCATACCATGCTCGTAAACATATTTGGCCAAGCCGCGGATGCCGTTGCCACACATTTCCGCTTCGCTGCCGTCAGCGTTGAATATGCGCATACGGAAATCTGCACTCTCTGAGGGCATAATCAGGATGAGGCCGTCCCCGCCGATACCGTAGTGGCGGTCGGACAATATCTGAGCCAATTTGCTCAGGTCGTATTGGTCAATGCGCTCGGTAAAGGCATTAAGATAGATATAGTCATTCCCCAAACCATGAAGCTTCGTGAATTCAGTCACTACTCTCTCCTGTTTCTTTGTCAGTGGGTGGAGTTGGCTCGGCGGTGGCTATGATAGCAATAGCACTCTTGTAGACTAATAGCTCCGCAGCATCCTTAAGCTCAACCTGGACCGTGAATTGATCAAAGCCCTTTATTAAGCCACGGACCTCCTTACCATTGGCCAATAGGATACGGGCAAGTTTTCCTTGTTTGCGCAACTCATTGAGAAAATTATCCTGGATATTGACCTTCTCGGTGTTCATCTTTCCCCCTGCTGTGTGCTACATCGCGACCTGTGCGGTACTAACTCACCGGCTGTGAGTTCTTAGCCTGCGTCCTGCTTGACAGAGCTCTTTGAGTACCTCTGACCACTGTTGTTGGTTTGCCCAGGTCAACCAGTCAAAGTCTGTCATATTCCGAAACCACGTCAGTTGGCGCTTGGCGAACCGCCTGATATCACGCTTAATCTGAGCTACGGTTTCCTCCAGATCCGTGCCCTTTTCCAGGTATTCAAGCAGATGGCGATAGCCGATCGCTTGCATTGACTGCATCTGGCAATGGCAACCGGCCCTACGCAGCCTTTGCACCTCGGCCAGCCAACCGCACTTCATCATTTCGTCAACCCGCTGCGCGATTCTCTGGTACAGCAGTGTTCGGGGGCAGGTCAGCACATAAGATAGCTTATTATACTTGACTGCGGGCGTCTCGTCAACGCGCTGCTGTTGTGAAAGCGGCTGGCCGGTCAGCTCATACACCTCCAGGGCGCGGATGATGCGGCGCAGATCTTGGGACTCAATACGGGTGGCAGCTTCCGGGTCAACTTCTCTCAGACGCTGATACATCTCTTCAGTACCCACTTCAGCCGCTTCCTCTTCCAGGTGCTGACGGATTTGTTCATCGTAGGGACCGGGCGGGAAGTCAAAATGTGCGACAACTGCTTGGATATACAGCCCAGTCCCTCCGCATAGGATAGGCAGCAGACCACGGCGATGAATATCAACTATTGCCC
>JALGTS010000285.1 GCA_029821255.1 Candidatus Zipacnadia bacterium | reverse complement strand
TGGTGCGCGGTGAGGTACTACCCCGCTGTCCAGCTTTTGAAGCAGCAAAGGAAGTTAGGCTGGCGGAGGCTGTGGTGATGAGAATCGAATAACCACAGACACACCCACCCTCTTCTGGCTTCCCATAGAGGTTAGTCTTCTGTGATGAAAGTGGCTAAGTATCTGCGGTGTGGGTTATAGGCCAGCTCTTCCGATTGCTGAATTGCCCGCGGCGACTCAGAGGCTAATCTGCTCTGATATAGGGAGAAAGATCCTCCCCGTCTCAGCGCTTAGACGGCATTGAGGATATCACTAACTGAGACGATGCCCTGGACCCTGCCTTCAAAGATGACAGGTGCCCGCGACAACCCCTGGTTAGCCATCAGTCGCGCCACGTGCCTGATGTCCAGATCCTTGTTGACCACCACGAGCGGCTTGCTCATAATCTCGTGGACGGCCACTGCCTCTGGATCCTTCCCGTAGGCGATTACCTTGTAGCAGATGTCGCGCTGAGTGACAATGCCGTAGGCATCGTCCGGGGAACGCCGTTCAACTATCAGGCACCGAACCTCCTGGTCTTTCATCTTCTGGATGGCATCGGCCACCGTTGCGCTCCCGTCAATGGTGACTACGTCTCTGCTCATCAGATCCTGGGCGGTAGGCATATCCGCCACTCCTTCCTGTGCAAAATGTGGAATGGGCCCTACTATTCTTATTCGCCAGTCACAGTGAAATTCCTTCCCTATGTGGATCGTCCAGTGGTAATCCCTGTCCACTTACAAAAGCTTGTTAGACGGTGATTGACTTGGTGGGGCTCTGCTTGTGACCCTACTATTCTGGGTTTATTGGCATAAGCGGCGGTTAGATCAGCCCGGCTATCCGGCCGATCTCGGCCTCACCAAGCGCGCGCTCGTAGATGCGGAAGTCGGCGATAACCCCGCAGGGGCCTGCGTTAATCCAGCTACTCACTGCTCCCAGTTGCATTGTCTCGGGTAGCGGACGCCAGGGCAATCCTTCGGCCAGCTCCGAGCGGGCATCCTCTGTAGCGTTCACAAAGATGACGCCCTCGTTCTCGGTCCAGCTGACCGCTATATGCATCCAGTGACCGGCGGGAAAGCTCTGCTGGGAGCCCCATACTGCTTGGCGGCTTCTGCGATCAGGACGGTGCCGTTGGGTCCCGATGATATAGCGGTTGCGGTCAGTGGCAATGCAGAATCGCCAACGCTGCAAGGTCTCCGGAGGGCGTCCTGGCTTACTGTCGGCATCTTCAGGGGGTAGCGACGGGTAAACAATGGCCCATCGCTGTGAGGGGTCGTTGGGCACCACGCTACCATACTCTATGCGCAGGTCCCATAGTATGCGGCCCAGTTCGTCCCGGTAGTCGGAGGCCCAGTCTGGCTTGAACCACATCATCGCGGTACCCTCATAGCGATTGAAATTACCTTCAACTGGATACCGTACGCAAGTGTTCCGCCCAAACCGGGCGCCGGGCCGGACGCTGTCCTCCTCAAATGAAGGAACAGTTCCTTGACTGTCTACATAAGCCAGTTGCTTCCCTCGTGCGTAAATAGGCTTGATGTCGTATGTGAGCGGGACATGCAATAGGAGCCACTTCTCCATAGATGGCGCCTCAGATCATTGAGTCTTTGCCGGACAGCATTTGAGTGCAGCGTTTCGTCGCCTTGCGGGTGGCGGGGTGTGTTGTGCATGAATTTCGGGGTCTGTACCCAATCATCACATAGCAAGGCCTCACCTCCCTACTTGGCGAATCGTCACCAAGTAGGGAGGTAGCAGCTTATCTTCGCGATAGCAAAGAGCCTTCAGTCCCCCAGGGCGAGCATTTCGTCGTGACTCCAGGGCAGCGCCATTACGTGATCGTGCCGAAGCCACTTGGCATGGCCATCAGCGAAACCGACATCCATCCCTTCGTTGTGGCGAAAGGCATAACGGTTGTAGGCATATGCGCCCCCTAAGCAATCGCCGCCGTCGGAGGGGCCCTGGTCAGGCAACCCTCCCTCGCGGGTAGGAGAGACTACGCGGGCTTCGCCGATAACCGGGGTTTCAGCGGGACAGGGAATCCGAGCCAGCGGCCACCAACCACAACAAAGGCCGTCCCCGACGTCCTTATAGTCGGGATAGCGGAAGGCATTCGTGTAGCCGTAAGTAGACGGGAAAGCCCCACCCCACATAATTAAGTCGTTCTCCGGCGCACTTGGGCATTGGTAAATCTGCACGTTCTTCACATACGGTTCAAACAGTTTTGTCCAATGTTTGGCCCAGATGAGTGACCAGTCATAGTCGTAGAGGGCCAGAGCATAATGAGGGCATTTTTGATCGTAATCTGTTACGTACATCATCCAGCTCAACATGAACTGTTTGACGTTGCTCAAACACGAGGTCTGCTGCGCCTTTGCTCGGGCCTTGGAGAAGACTGGGAATAGAATTGCGGCTAGGATCGCGATAATTG
>JALGTS010000284.1 GCA_029821255.1 Candidatus Zipacnadia bacterium | reverse complement strand
CCTCACGGAGGGTGCCAACCGGAGTCTGGTAGACAGTGGTGACCTTCTCGCCTTGATCCAATACCGAGCGCTTAACTTGCTCGTCCAATTCTGTTCGGAATACCGAAATGCCAAGCACCTCAGCAGGATAGCGCGGCGAGGCACGCAGGTCATCGTAAATATCTAACATAGACTTGCCGCGATATTTCTCCGGCATTGTTCCCTCCGCCCGACGGCCATTGTACCAGTAATAGATCCTCGGCTGCCAGACTACCTTATCCCTTGGCTCTCTCGCAAATGTCTTCAGTATTGTTTCGCGTGTAGTCATCTTTACGTCCCAACTCAGTAATTGCCGCCGAGGGAAGAGCCACCATTGTTCACATACGACTCCGCTTACCTCAGGCCTCGCCGCACCAGTTCACAATAGACCGAACCAGTCCCTTAGCCCCCTGCACAACCTCCGACCACAAGATCTTCTCGCCATCGGAGTGGGCCTCGCTAATGTCGGAAGCGCCGTAGACCACCGTCGGCAACCCCGCCAATTTAGCATAGAGCCGGGCATCGCAGCTCACATTCCAGCCGTAGACCTCGGAGGCGATGCCACACTCGCAGACGGACTTATGCACAGTTGTCACCAGCGGGTGATGGGGGTCAATCTCATAAGCATCGTTATGCAGCCGGGGGAAGGTGAGCTCAAAGTGCTCGCGCAGCCACTGGTCATCACTACGCATCACCGCATCGTATAGCTCTTGCTTGACCTCTTCCATATTTTTGTTCGGCAAAAAGCCTATTCCGCCCCACAACTCACACTCACCCGCTACCATTGACGGCCAACCTTCAGCGCGAATTGTACCGAGGCACAATTGCACCGGTGCCTCGTAGCGCTCAAACAGCGGATAGCCGACGCTGGCATCAATCAGCTCCTTCTCGTAGACCAGCATCCACTTGATGGCTTCCATCATCTTCTCAATAGCATTTTGGGCTTCGTGGCGACGGCCCATATGCGTGGGCGTTCCCGTGGTCTTTGCCCGGAACCAGACCGCGCCCCGGTTGGCTGGGAAGACGTTCAGACCGCTGGCTTCCGCCACTATTACTCCGTCAGCCTGACAGCCCTGGCGAATCAGGGCCAGGGCACCGTTGCCGCCGACTTCCTCCTCAATCACTATCTGCACTTCCAAATCACCGGCCAGCTCTACTCCCAAATCGCTCAGAGCTGCCAGGGCCAGCAGTGTCATAGCAATCTGGCCCTTGCAGTCCGTGCTGCCCCGTCCGTGGACATACTCCCCATCAAAACGGGGATTGAAGGCCTCTTCCCAGTCACCGGCCGGCACGACATCAGCATGTGTTTGCAGAATAAGTGAACGTCCGCCCCCATTGCCAGCACGCCGTGCTACCAGATTATAGCGTCCCGCATAGGGCTGTTGGTTGTCGCTGTGACTATACTCGGGATCGTCCACCAGGTCATCAGGAATTTGGCGATATTCAGCAGGCCAGCCGACCTGTTCAAAAAGACCCTTAATATAGGCCTGACAATCTGCCTCGTTACCCTGGGTGCTGGGATAGCTGATCATCTGCATCAGCCAATCGCGGGCTTGATCGGCGTTGGCCATTACTGCCTGGGTGATTTCGTGGCAACTTAGTTGACTCACTGTGACACCTCTTCATCTACAACTACTGCTCCATAGTTATTAGGTTTTGTCCAGAAGCTATCTGCTTCCACGTTGAAGTTGCTGAAGGCCTTCACCATCGCCTCCAGAATTACATCCTGCCGCTCGGTGGCAAAGGCGACCACAGTCGGGCCCGAGCCGCTGAGTGCAGCACCGTGGGCACCTGCTTGCTCAGCGGCTGCGATTACCTCTGCCAAGCCCGGAATGAGCGGAGCACGATAGGGCTGGTGGAGACGGTCTTTCATCACCACTGGCAGAACCTCCCACTCCCCCCCCACCAGCACCGCCAGCGTGCAGGCAGCTCGGCTGAGGTTGAAGACCGCATCTTCAAAGCTGACCTCATCGGGCAAGACAGCGCGGGCCTGCTGGGTGCTAACCTCAAAGTGGGGGATGACTACACCAATATTCAGCTCAGTAGGCGCATCCAATCTGACGCAGCAGGCATCTGCCTGTTCTGTGCAGCAGGCAGTCAATCCGCCGTAAAGCGCCGGGGCTACATTGTCAGGGTGGCCTTCAATCTCAGCAGCAAGCTTTAGAAGCTGCGGGCGGTCCAGTCCACCTTGCAGCAACTCGTTAGCGGCAATCAGCCCACCAACGATTGCCGCACTGCTGCTACCCAGCCCACGAGCCAGAGGAATCTCATTGTGCTGGCGTAGCTGCCAGCCGGGGACCTCTAATCCCACTTCCTTGGCCAGGCGATCAGCTGCTCGCAGAACCAAGTTATTGGGCCCCAGCGACAATTGTCCCTGGCCCTCACCGGTAATCTGCACCCTCGTCTCAACAGTCGGGGACAGCTCGACA
>JALGTS010000283.1 GCA_029821255.1 Candidatus Zipacnadia bacterium | reverse complement strand
GCTGGTGGGGGGATGATGGTTGCCCGGTGGCTTATATCACGCTCAGGTTCTTCCAGTAGCCGCTGGCGAATTTCCAGGCCAGCAAAGCAAACTGGGCGGCGACGGCCAGGTCAAACCCAATCCACACTCCCAGGGTATCCAGCCCCAGCCCGATAGCCAGAATGTATGCCGCCAGCGGCGTCAGCGCTGAGTTGCAGATCAGGCTGATGTAGAGGGGCATATAGGTATCGCCGGCGCCCCGCAGTGAACCTGATAGGCTCATCCCTGCGGTCAGAAATGGCTCTGAGATTGCCAGGATGACCAGTGCTTGCACCCCCACCGCAATGACACGGCTATCGTCGGTGAACAGTTGCATCAATATGCGGGCGAGAAGTGCATAGGTCAAGGCTGCAATAGTGCTGAGTCCGGCAGCCAACTTAGCTGACAGCCAACCTGCTGATTGCGCTCGCTGGTAGTTGTTGGCTCCCACGTTTTGGCCGACGGCTGTGGTGGCTGCCGCCATAAATGCTAGGCCGACCATAATGGTTACCGCCCGTATCTGTCCGGCTACCGTCCAGGCGGATACGGCATAGACGCCCACAGCGGTTAGCCAAAGAATCTTGATGATGAGCATAAACGCAATATTACGGGTAAAGCCCTGTATGGCAGCGGGAATACCCAGGTAGAAGATTTTGCCGATCAGCTTCCAGCGCAGTGCCCATGAGCTACGCATACGCAGACTGACGGCAAAGCGGCCTGATATCAGGACGGCAAGCCCGGCCGAAGTGGTGAGTATCCGGGCCGCGATCGTAGCAACTGCTGCTCCGGGCACGCCCAGTCGCGGGCAAGGTCCCACTCCGAAAATTAGCAGATAATTGAGGACAATGTTGAGTGCGTTGGCGGCCAGTAGCAGGATGAGCGGAGTAAGTGTGTCACCTGCTCCCTGCAGGGCGGCGGTGATGACGAAACTCAGTACCAGAAACAGCATTCCCGCGAACATTATCTGCAGGTAGGGCGTGCCGTGGACCAATACTTCCTGATTCGCTCCGAGCAGGCGGAGAATACTCTCGGAGAATATGGTCCCGACCGGAGTGATAATTGCCAGTGTGATCACTGTGGCCGCCATCAGCCCCTGTTTGACTATCCGGTCGGCGCTGACATCATCTCCTTGCCCTGTATACTGCGCCACAAGCACCTGTACGCCTGTTGACACTGCGAAGACCAGAGCAACCAGTGTGAAGGTGACGCTGCGGGCCATGCCCACCGCTGCGATTGGCTCCGGTCCCAGGATACCCACCATCTTGATGTCAGCTATGCCCACAGCCACCTGCAGCAGCGAGGCAGCCACTATCGGCCAGGACAGATATACGGTCTGTCGCAGCAGGGAGCCGCGTGTCATATCCACGCGACCCACCGTCGGGGTACGACGCTGCTCAGGCTCCGGAACGCTTGGGGTGTTGCTGCAGTCGTTAGTCATAGTATAGTTTGGGAACAACCAGCCGCACAGGCCATCAGAGCAAACTTCTGCGGGATGCCTGTGCCAAAGTAATAACTCAGCTATCAATAGGGATTAGACAGTATTGCCCGAAACTGGTGCAGTTTCCTTCCAGCGGGTGCGTGTAGGCAGTTTTCTGGAAGTCCTTCTGGTGCTCCAGTGGAGATACCAAAGTAGCGTGCAGTATTGATCATGCCCCTCAGCGGGGTTTTCGCCGGTTGCGGTTAAGTACCGCTGTAGCGTGGGGAGACTTAGCAACTGCTCTGGTACCAAATAGCACGGGCAAACCGAGGCGGCAGACCATTACCGACTTGATCTGCTGGGGGGAGACCCGGTAGTTGTAGGAAATTTGTTGGTTGTCGCCGGTCAGATGCACCCGTTGTCCGTGGCACTCAGCCACTCGCTTGACTACAAGATTGTCTTCCCCGACGTCAGCAAGCACGATATCTCCCGGCTGCCAGCCGATTCTCACACATACGATCCACTCGCCTGGCGCAAGGGTCGGCTGCATTGATTCTCCTTGCACTTCTGACAGGAACAGAAGTGGATAGTTGCATTTTACTGAGACAAAGTGCGTAATAGCGATGAGGCCCAGCAGCAGAACTATGACCTTCGCCGCAAGCATTATGAGACGCATGGTTGCTCTGTCCTCTATATCCTCCAAAGCATTCTGTTGTGTGTGATGAATCTATTGGTATTCTCCAGGGCAAGCTTGAATTGCCAGGACCTGTGAAGATTTCTACTCCGTTAACTCCATCGTCAGGCCTCTGAGAAATGAGTGTTAACAATGCCACAAAGAGCTACTTTGCTATGGGGACACGACAGAGAGGTCCGGCAAATCTGCACCAGGAGGTAAGGTCAAGCGGTAACCCAAAACAAAAGGGACCTGGGCAACCAGGTCCCTTTATTTGGCTTGTTGTGGCGGTAGCTGCCTTCAGCTTAGAAGGGAACTACCACACCGGCGACCAGCAACTGGACGTCCGGCACACCG
>JALGTS010000282.1 GCA_029821255.1 Candidatus Zipacnadia bacterium | reverse complement strand
GGTTTTCAAGGCTCGTCACTACTCTATCATAGCCGCCCCTTGACAGCAAGCCCCCCTTCCTGGTTATGCTAAGAAGGTAACTTTCGCAACACTCTCATGAAACTCAGGGCTTCGCCGACTACCTCGGGTACAATTGGTATCGGGCCTCATTTGACGTTCCCCGGACTGCCGACAAAGAGCACCTCTACCTATACTTCAGCACGGTAGATGAGCAGGCCTGGGTGTACATCGACGGGGAAGTTGCATTTGAGCACACAACCCAGTCCACCGGCATGGGTGTAAATGCCGTCTGGGATTTGCCCTTAGCTGGGCCGGTCAATGAACTGCTGCGTGTAAACCAGTCTAATCTCATTGCGGTGCGCGTCCATAACAAAGCCGGACGCAGCGGCATCACCCGTCCGGTGTATCTGCTGGCCAGCAATAAAGCCCTAACTGTGAGCCAAATGACCTCGCTGGTTAAAGCGTTCCACGCCAGAGCGGAGGATGTTGCGGCGCCGTAGCCCAGGGTAGCCTATGGGAAAATGGCTGCGTGACTGCATTGGAGTTGAGATATCGAACTGGTAGTGGCCTCGCGTGGCTTCGCAGCCACTGTCAGCTCTCAACACTGAACCCGGGCGGCCCGGCAAACATCGAATCAGTTATGAAGAGAACAGCGATGATGCGTGCACTTCGCGCGTTTGGCTCGGCAGCCTTGCTGGCCGTGTGCACAGTGGCCTGGGGTACTGGGGCCTACAATGACCCCGGCCCCTACAATGTTGGATATGTCATATATGACTTGCCCTACGTACCCCCGGACGGCACACCGCAGTCGTTGACCACTGCCGTGTGGTACACCAATAGCGCTGCGCCGACCGCATATACTTACGGCGACGGTCGCACAAGCGGTCAGGTAAGCGTCCAAGGACCGGTCAGCCAAAACGGGCAGCCTTTCCCACTGGTTGTCTTTTCGCACGGCTACGGGGGCAGGGGTACGGCCAATGTTTTCCTCACTGAGCACCTGGCCTCGTGGGGGGGTGTAGTTGCATCGCCAGACTACCCCAACCAGGACCAAATGGTGCGCATCCGCGGCGGTGGGACCAACACGCCCGCACTGCAATTCTTGCTCAATGCCTTTCGGATTGCACGCAGCGGTCTGGACTTCCCCTTTGCCGACTACGCTTACCGGCTGGCAGGCTTGTGCACGGTGATTGACCAGATGCTGGCCTGCAATGCTGATTCTACCTCTATGTTCAGCGGAGCGATTGATCCAAATCATCGTATCGGCGCTGCCGGTCACTCCCTCGGCTCGTTCACGGCCCTGTCGGTGGGCGGCCTGGATCCTACCTGGGCCGATCCGCGTGTCCGGGTGGTGCTGGCGTTCTCCGGCGGTATGTTTATGTGGTCGGCACAAGATTTTGCTCGGCTCAAAGTACCCATTATGTTTATGTATGGGGAGCAGGAAACCGGCCAACGCACGCAGATAGGTCTGGCTGACATGGCAGCAGGTACGCAGGCAGCTTACGAGGTCTGCTCGCCGCCAAAATTCGTGCTGGTGGTGAAAAAACGCCACTCATTTCACCTTCTGCCAGGCGGTATACCAACGACGCCCGGCAGGCGGCGACTGGCCGCTGCCCGACCGACAGGTCACGGTAATCAACAAGTAGTATGCTACCACTTTCCTGATGCGTTATCTGGCGAATGACTCCTCTGTCGCTACCACGCTCCAGCAGACCGACCCAATGCTGACCGGGTACCGACGCGAGATGTAAGAAAGTGCCCTCCCCTGCCATGAGGACAGACTATAGAGGGAAGTAATGCACCGGCGAGTGGCCAAGCTACGGCAGGACGACCATACGCAACTCCGGTCCCAGCTCCTGGGCGGCAAGCTCAAATGCTTCTGGTGCCTGGTCGAGACTGAAGGTGCGGACGGGGACGGAACTAAAATCGACCCGGCCGGTGGCGAGCAGTTCCACAGACTTCTCCAGTGTATCCAGCGAGCGACATTACTGTTATCTGATTGCGCCGCGGCTGGACGACAATATCAATACACAACTTGTCCACCTCGGGTATTCCCACAGCAACTACGCGACCATCACCATTGTGCTGCAGGCTGCCCGAGAACAGGGGCACGACGCTTTGCAAACCCTCACCGGCGCTCTCGCCCCACAACTTGATCTCCACCTCCTCCCACATCCCCCTCATGCGACAAGGTGAATAGTTACGTCCAATAGAGGCCGCGCAGTGTCATCAGACGGTAGGGGCACGTCTCAGACGCGCCCCTACATATTGACATAACAACTGGCCGCAAACCATTTAGCCTGATCAATAAACTCACGCACGGGGCAAAGAGTTCGTGTGACCGATGATGTGCTTACCAGTAAATTGGTTGCTCTGAAACAAACCGCTCAACCTTCCTGAATCGGGTTTGGTCCTCGCGGTAATGAGCCCGCTGATAAAGCGGACAGTCGCTCCCGGCAGGTTCTATG
>JALGTS010000281.1 GCA_029821255.1 Candidatus Zipacnadia bacterium | reverse complement strand
GTGGCCAATACACTGGTTTGCTCATCAACCAATTGCAGCACATCGCAGTCACCGGTGACAATGAGCACCTCGTATCCGGCTTGGCGGCCTCGGCAGGCGACTGTGCCGATAATATCATCAGCCTCGTATCCGGCTACCTCCGTCTGGGCTATACCTAATGCCTCAATCAGCTCGTGAGCCAGGTCAAATTGGGCAATCAATGTCTCATCAGTAGGCGGGCGGCCTGCCTTATACGTTTCAAACAACTCATCACGAAAAGTCTTCCCTGGGGCATCAAAAGCCACCAGAGCGGCATCGGGAGATTCCTTCTCCAGCAAAGGTAGCAGCATCTGAGCTAAGCCGTAGATAGCATTAGTGGGTTGGCCTGACGAGGTAGAGAGAGAGTCAGGCAGCGCATGAAATGCCCGATGCAGGAGGCTGTTTCCATCTATCAGTAACAGCTTTTTAGCCACGAGCGGCAACGCCTCCTGGTTATAGCCTCAGCGGTACTGTGGTTGAGGCTGGGGTGTGATAAGACTGTGTGAAAGCTGCTCCATCAGGTCTGGCTTCATCTGGCGGATGATAGCCTGCGCCATCGCGTCAAAAAAGCTGCGCCACGGCGAGCCGGCCCCGAATTGCTTCAGTTTGGGACGGCCCTTTATACCACCCCGCTTTGCAGCCTCGTCCACCGCGTCGTAGAAGTTACCGAGCTGATCGATAAGACCCGCTGCCAGTGCCTGCTCACCGGTATAGATCCGTCCATCAGCTAACTGTTTGACCTTAGCTTCATCCATGCCCCGGGCCTGAGCAACATCGCGCACAAACTGATTGTATACGCCCATAAGCATCTCCTCCAATAGTTCTCGCTCATCAGAGCGCATCGGGCGAAACGGTGACCCGGTGTCCTTATATCTGCCCGACTTTATTGTCTCGGTTTCCAGTCCATATTTCTCCATAAACTCGTAGAAGTTCAATGTCTCGAAAATGACTCCGATGCTACCAGTGATGGTGGCGGGGTTGGCGAAGATAACATCCGCTGGACAAGCTACATAATAGCCGCCCGAGGCCGCCACATCACCCATTGAGACCACCACTGGTTTGCGTTCGGCCAAGCGTTGGATTTCCTTGTATATCGCCTGGGAGGCGGCTGCGCTCCCCCCGGGACTGTTGATGCGTACAACTACAGCCTTTACTGAGCTGTCCTCGGCGGCCTGACGCAACTGGCTCATCGTTGCCCGCGCACCTCGGGGACCTCCAAACGGCCAGGAGCCTAAACTGTCCCCGGCGCTAATTGGTCCGCTTATGGTAACAACCCCTACTTGTGGCCCTGTGCTTAAATCAGCAGTGAGTCCCATCGCCCCGAAGAATGCGAAGATCGCAGCCAACAGGAAGCCACCGGCTATTACCATGAGCACGACAAGCGTGATTCCAATGATCAGTGCCCAATTAGTCCGCCGCTGAGGCGGGCCAGAGGAGAGCAGTGGCCCTGTCGGGGCATGTTGGGCCTGCTCAGATTCGTCTCGCCCTTCGCTATCTTGTGAATAGTCTCCATACTCGTCCATTTACAGGCGCCTCGTTTCCTTGGCCGGCTTCTCTTTGTCTACCGGAGAATTTGAATAGGAAGCGTCCGGCATTCCGGCACAGTGTTTGCCACGATAGCGCTGAGTTGCTGGTTGATTGGCGCGAGGTCTGCTATACTCGCTCAGCCTCAGCTACTAAGGCCCAACTGGATAACCTAACTCCCTTTCCACTTTCTGGAGCTTATGCTCTTTGCGAAGTTCCTCGGCAGTCAATTCCCCCTGCTCATAGCGCTCTCGGTAGCTGGGCCCCGCTGGTTCGGCCTCGGCTGGCTCTGTAGGTTGCGCAGCCGGCTGCATCGCCTGTGGGCCGTAGGCGCCAGGCATTTGCCCTGGCACGGGGGGTGGCATCGGAGGGCCGTAGCCGCCGGGCATTTGCCCCGGTACTGGGGGTGCTGGAGGAGCTTGGCCAGGCACCGGCTGGGCGGATGGCACCCGGGCTTGTTGCTGTGTCTTCTCGGACTTCTTGGATTTGCCGCATCCGGCGAATAAGGCCATAGCCAGTAGGGCAACTACCAGCAGCCATACTACTGTATCTCTCCGCATCTGATTCGTCTCCTCTCTATGTTGACTTGCACTCTCCCACGACGTTCGCTCTCGTGAAGGTGCTCGCTGCAGTTTCAGACTTGACGAACAGCCCAATTTTGACTTATACTCAAACTGGTCGCCGGAGTGGCGGAACTGGTAGACGCACCAGACTCAAAATCTGGCGGGGCCTTAAACCCCGTGTCGGTTCGAATCCGACCTCCGGCACCACAGCCATAATCCTTCGCTGGGAATGGGAGGGAATAAGACTCCCTATATCCTCCTGGCTTATTGCTTATTCCTGCAGCTCCCCGGTGGAGTACTGTCACTTAGCCTGAAAGGTAGCATAATAATCTACATAAGTATGATACACCAAGCGGGGGATACTGGCAAGGCCCC
>JALGTS010000280.1 GCA_029821255.1 Candidatus Zipacnadia bacterium | reverse complement strand
TAGCTAATGTGCAGCCGTCGCCACATCTGTTTGAAGGAGCCGACTACGTCATCGACAAATTCCCGGGGTTCTATTCCCTGTGCTTGCGCGGAGCGGGCGACTTTCTGACCATGCTCGTCGGTTCCGGTGGAGAATAGGACCGGTTGGCCCTGTAGCCGGTGATAACGGGCATGGACATCGGCAGCAATCGTGGTATACGAATGGCCGATATGCGGCCGGTCATTTACATAGTAGATTGGCGTGGTAATATAAAAGTTATTCATTGGACTATCTGATTCTCTCATCGGTCGGTCCTGTCTGACATTGTGCTCACGATTCAGCCGTCCCTACCATATTATCCTAATTGCGGCAGGCAGCGCAACTGGTTGCACTGCAGCCAGCACAACTGCTTGTGCCGGCTATGCTGCGCAAGCTGCCTGAGTTGGTTGCAAGCCTCCCGCGGAACGAAGACATCACGCGTACAACCTCGGTTTGCCCGCAGACTGGGCAGATCGGCGGCTCCTGAGCATTACGCGCTCTAAGAAGTTCAAACTGGCTGGCGCAGTTCTTACATTCATATTCGTAAAGTGGCATACTATGCTACCCTCCAATTCGTGATAATCGCCTACCGTAGCTCGCCTCTGTGACCTAAGGGTTATTGTTTGTATCCTCCGCTGGCTCTACCTTCGTTGCCGGCAGGTTCACGATGCGCTCCTGATTTAGCTCTACGGTTATTTCGTGCTTTAGCAGATTACGGCCTACCACTTGCCCTTGGCCTTGAGGGGTTTGCACCTGGGCGCCGACTTCTGGCAGATTATCCCGAGCTACCGAGTAGACGTCATTTTCGTAAAGCAGACAGCACATTAATCGGCCGCAGATCCCACTTATTTTCTCCGGATTCAATGGCAGGTATTGATCCTTGGCCAGGCGGATACCTACTGGCTCAAAGTTGCGCAAGAAGCGCTCGCAGCACAGTTGCTGGCCACATGGGCCCAGCCCCCCGATCAGCTTAGCCTCGTCCCGGACTCCGATCTGGCGCAACTCGATACGGCAATGCAAAGAAGCACCGAGATCGTGCACCAGCTTGCGAAAGTCCACTCGTCCCTCGGCGGTGAAGAAGATAGTCAGATGGCGCCCGTCAAGGGTATACTCCGCGCTTACCAGCTTCATCTCCAGACCATGCTCCGCTACTTTTTCCTCGGCGATTCGCAGTGCGCGGCTTGCCTTCTGGTGCAACTGTCGCTTACGTTGGAAGTCTTTAGGGGTGGCTTTTCTCCTTAGCGACTTTGTTGGCTCAGGGCAACCAGCAGGTATCTGGTCTTCAATGTAGACCACCTGACCGATATCCGGCCCTTTTTCGGTGTCGACCACTACGAACTCGCCGGGTCTGACTTCCAGATCATTGGCCTTGAACCAGTAAAGCGGTCCGCTGCGCCGGAAACATACGGCCACTACCTTCTCCTGCTTCTTCTGGCCGTTGCTCGTTTGACTCTGTGAGTCTTCGCTTGGGCTATTATCATTATCAGTTTGACTGCTGTTTGTGCGCATAATTATGTCGGTTTGAACCGTAGTGTAGTCTTAAGAGCTGAGCTGGGATCCCACTGCAACATATTGCCGTTGACCTGACTGTTTACTGCTTCTGTCCACAAGGCGGCTAACAAGTTCTTTCGTCGCGGCCAGGACGAAGTTGCTATCCTTCTGGTTGTGTCCGAAGCACAACTGCTGGGGGGCGAAGCTGGCGCGTGGCAGCTTGGGGCGCGCCCCTCGTCGTGCTTGCTGCCTGGTAGGCTTGTATAGCCCCTGAAATATCGCCAGTTCGCCTTCGTCGAGCCGTGCCTCGGCTGTTAGTCGTATGACTATCCGACCGTTTTCAGTGCTGATATCGCTCACTCCGGCCTTAGCACACTGTAGCTTTAGCCGGCTAATCTCTATAAGATTGCTCACCGCCGCTGGCGGGGTGCCGTACCGGTCTGTCATTTCTGTGATGAGTTCGTTGATCTCTTCATCGCTGCTTACCTCTGCTAACTGTCGGTATAGCGCGATGCGTTGATTTTCGGCCGGTACATAGCTGGCCGGGATCAGGGCCTCAACGGGAAGATCGATTGAGGGTGTCCCCTCATACTGGGAAGATTGCTCACCCTTTAGTGTCCTTACTGAATCAGCCAGCATCCGACAATACAGGTCCAGGCCCACAGCAGAAAGGTGTCCGCTCTGTTCGCGACCGAGGATATCTCCGGCACCGCGTATTTCCAGGTCACGCAATGCCAGCTTGAAGCCGCTACCGAGTTCGCTGAATTCCTCCAATGCTCTGAGCCGCCGTTCGGCCTCCTCGGTCATTCTGTCAGGATAGCGATAGAGCAAATAACTGTATGCTTGCCGGTCTGATCTGCCGACCCGGCCCCGTAACTGGTAGAGTTGGGCAAGTCCCAATTTGTCAGCGTCGTCAACTATGATTGTATTGACGTTGGGTACGTCCAGGCCGTTCTCAATGATGGTGGTAGAGACCA
>JALGTS010000279.1 GCA_029821255.1 Candidatus Zipacnadia bacterium | reverse complement strand
TACTAACAAGAAGAGGTTGAAATTTGAATATCTCATGCCGACGGGGCAGGATATCTACGGCATAGATTTCGAGGCGAACCTCGTCGGGCTGAAGATCAAGGGGGAGTATGAGAACAACGTCCAGTACGGTAAGTTCCCCGTGGTCAAGGGGAGGAGGGGCTCTGAGGAGCACTCCGCATATTATATAAACGTTGTTAAGGATATCGGCCAGACCGCGTCCTTGGGCGCTGAGTACTTCCGCATAAGTCCGGGATATGGCGGGGGTTACATAAGCAGCCGGAGCGGAATGGTGTTCTACACCGACCGGGGAGGCAAGGACGCCAACGAAGCTTCCACCAGCGAGTTCCCGCTCGTTGAGGATAACGATGATAACGATCAGTGGCCCGATGATAGCCCGGCCGATTACCCGACCGGCGGCCAGATGGACTCCGGGGTCTACCCGGGGCTGGATAAGAACAACGACGATATTCCCGATACCGATCAGAACAGCAACGGCATCCCCGATTACGAGGAGCCGTTCATGCTCTATTACTCCGATCCGCAGGAGTTCGTGTACGGGATAGATTTCAACAACAACGGCATCATCGATGAGCGCGAGAACGACGACAAACCTGACTACCCCTACGATAGGAACCTTGAGGGTTACCACTACTTCATGCTCTTCAAGCCGATCAAGGGCATGAAGGTAACCTTCGGCCACTACAACATGCATCAGATAGCCGATGCCGGCGTAAGCACGGCCAATTATATAAAGTTCTCCTATATGTACGATTTCCCCAGGATAGGGCAGTTTGAGATAAACTACGATGGGAAGAGGGTGAAGGATGATATCCCCGACCCCGTCTACATTTTCCAGATCGGTGGCGGCGGGGCGCCCACGAGCCCGCCCCCGAAGGATATCCTTCCCATGAGGAACAGCGCGGTACATACCTACTTCTCCCAGTTCCGTTACACCCAGATACCTAACCTGAGCATAACGGACGGGCTGCAGTACGTCTACAACCATAAGTATCCATCCGTGTTTAAGGACGGCACCACTCAGGATGGCGATATCACCAGGAGGATCACGAACGCTTTCAGGATAGATTACACCCTGAAACTCGGCAAGCTCACGATCATGCCGATGATCAAACACCTTATGTTAAAGCGTTCGAGCGACAGGATTGAGAGGGAAACCGGGAAGGCGATAGAGGAGTGGACGCAGTTCGCGCCCATCCTTCGTGTAGATTATAAGCTGACCCCGAACACGACGATCAGGTTCGGTCAGCAGGGCTTCAGGCTGGCCTTCTTCAAGAGCACCAAGTGGCGTCAGCTTCTGGCTTTCAAATACAGGGATAAGGTCAGCCCTTACAACGATCGTAGCGAGACCGACATGCTCTTTATGGTTTCCAACCTCTCGGATTACTGGGGCTACAAGATAGCCGCTAACGTTGGCTTCCAGAGGAAATCCATAGAGTACTCCGACGAGGAGAGGGCTAAGCTGGAGAACGCAAGATACACGAGGTACTTCATAAGCGTCGTCGTCGGATACTGAGGGTAAAAACCCGGGGCCTTCGGGCCCCGGGATTCGAGGGGGGATCATAGATGTCCTTTCAACAGATTGGGATCTTATTGCTCGTAGCTACGGTCGTCTTCATCGGCTCGTTCTTCACGAACCCCGAGGAGATGCAGACGATCTTCTTCCAGGGGCAGAGGCTGTACGCCATGGGTGACTACCAGCAGGCGATCACCAAGTACAGCACGGTGTTAAACGCGAAGAGCAATCCCGTGATAAACACCGAGGCCGTCCGTGTCACCATAGGCGAGATGGTCCTTCCGGCAAAGGTCGCCTCCCTCTACCAGATGGGCAACAGCTATAAGAAGCTCGGAACCGAAAAGCTGAAGAGGGCGGCTGAGCTCAGGGACGATGGCAAGATCGAACAGGCCGAGAAGAAGGAGAAGGCCGGCAAGGAGGCCCTCCTCACCGCTGCGGATTATTTCGGCAAGGTTGTCGATAGGGAGGATATAAGGGAAGATATAAGGATCATGGCCCAGTATCAGCTTGTGGAGTGCGAGTTTGAGGCCAAGGAATACGAGCGCTCTATAGAGGCTGCCAAGAAGCTCATAGAGAAGTTCCCCAACAGCGACTACGAGGATGAGGCGCTCTACACCATGGGCTGGGCCTACTTCTACCTTGAGGATTACGATAAGGCCATAGAAACGCTCAGTGAGGTTGTCTCCCGCTTCCCGAGCGGCTTCAGGGCGGACCGTGCCCTCTTCCAGATAGGCGAGAGCTACATAAGGAAGGGGGAGTACGCCAAGGCGAGGGAGAGCTTCCAGAAGCTCGTCAACAGGTACGATTTCTCGAAGTTCTCCGTCAAAGAGCTGACCGAGATGGAGACCCTGAAGCTCAAGGGGATAGTCAAGGAGACCACGCGTGAGCTTGTGGCCAAGGCCCAGATAAAGATAGGCGAGGCCTATGCCGCTGAGGACAGCATCGACCAGGCGATAGCGGCCTA
>JALGTS010000278.1 GCA_029821255.1 Candidatus Zipacnadia bacterium | reverse complement strand
TGGGATTCATCAACCGTACCTGTACGGTTTCTACGGGAGCCTCATCCAAGGCGGTAGGCCGGCGCAGCAGTATCCAGATGAGGTTCATTCCCACCTCGCGCCCCTCCATCGTACGATCCTCCGCCTCTTCAAGTATCAGGCGGATGGAATCGAGACGCTGGGCGCCCTCCAAATCCGCCCCGAAGGTCAGCCATGCAGCCCCATGACTAGTAAAACCTATTCCTTCCTCTAACGAGAGACGTGCCTGACGGAGCAAGAAGACCTCGTGTCCCCCGTCCACGATGGCGACCACCCCCACTTTGGCCTCCTTGTCCCAGACCATCTTCGCGAGCAGCTGCGACTGGTCGCTGATGTCAATACCAAACTTCCGTTCAACCACCAGCCGCCCCGGTTTCTCTCCCTGGTGGAAGCCGAAGGTGATCCATGGCCCAGAGTACCGGCTATACGGCTCACCCACGGGAATAACAGATTCCTCAGCTACTACCTCCCATTCGTCCACCTTGGACATTAGAGGATGCCAGCCCATATCAATGATCGTATCACTCTCGTTGACCTGCCAGGTCGGGGCACATTCCATTACCTCCATCGGCCCCACAGTTAACTCGGTAGGCCAAAGCCCGCCTTCTACACAGCGCATGCGCACCGCTCGAACCTCGGCCCAACGCTCCGCATCCCCACGCGGTTCAAAGTTGGCCAACCACAGTTGCATGTCGTTGGCGCCCACCCAGTCAACGGCGAAAGTGATATAGCCGAGCGTCACCTCATCCGGGCCTAACACTGCAAGACAAATCCGTGCCCCCGTCTGCCGCCCGCTATCCAGTTGTAGCCGCAGTGCTTGCTTACCGCGCCAATCAGCCGGTCCTAAGTCCAACCGGATGGCCCCCTCTTCGACCTCCCAGCACGTCCGACCAGTGCGCTCATCCCATCTGCCGCCTACCCAGGTGTTCATCGAACTATTGTGCTCTTCAGTCATTTGGTTCACCTACTCATTTCGCAGGCTCCTAAGCCTGCCAGCCAGAGAAACTGTAATAAATCTCGGCAACACTACCAATATTGTACATCGTCAGAACAAGTTGGGCAAGTCAAACTCAAAAATTAGGATCGAAACGGTCTATCTCCGTCCGCGCCTGCAGCTCCATCACCCCAGCTTGAGGCAGGCTACGCCACTTTTCATCCTGTAGGCCCTGCTCCGCCAGTCCATTGTGCCTGAACCACTCAGCTTCTGCGCTGGGCTCAAATTTACGGTATACTGGCGCCGAGCCAGGCCCAGTTTTTAAGGATAGTGATAGCAACCATGCAAGACAAGCACCACAGCCAAAATAGTTTCTCCGGGATAAGATATGCAGAACTAATTCTCTCAGACCATCTGTTGCGCAAACTAGCAGGGGGGGTGATCAGCTGACGCTGACACCCGCAGACAACTACCCATGCAACAACCATATCCACAGTTCAGCCGATTGGACTCCACCTACCGTCCGGCCATTGCAGTAAGCAGCGTCGGCAATCACATGGCCCATGAGCTGATATACAATGCGCCCCATAGTGCCATCATGCTTAGCGGCAACGACTCATCGAATTCAACGAAGTTTTCCGGATTTACACCAATACAAACCACGCCGGCGACTACGATGGCACCTTTGTGTATCAGAGTGAGTGAAGTAGCTTGGCATCATCCGGGGTCGTAACTGCTCTTTCCCAGAAACCGAAGGTCCCGGAATAGAGCGTTACACGGCTCTCCGGAGCTGCGGCTGTCTCCCTCACTGAATCTATTCATCTTCCCCAGCCGTACACTGATCGGTTCGCCAGCAAACTGACCGCGGGGCAGAGCACGAATCGTGGTCCATGTCCTACCATCTTCAGAGGCCTCCGCATACACATGCTTGTCATCCCACCATATGCGCATGTAGTACCATACCCCATTCTCCCGCTTAGTAGATGGCACCCCGTTGGGGTGCAACCCATTTGGGTCCTGTATCAGGTAGAAGATACCGTCATCAACTCCGAACCGGCCCTTTGTCTTTGATCGAAGACTGATACGCACTGCACCGTTCGGCCAAACCACTGCCATTCCAGGTGCCCCGCACGAGCAGTTATAATAGCCGAACTCGCAGTCAGAGAGGGGAAGCATCTGACACTGGACCAGTGACGTTCCGGGCGGCAGCGACCGCTGAGCAAAGACACTGCTAAGTTTTCGTCCGTAGACCCCCATCGCTTCGTTCACAACCTCCAACCTCGTATAAGGGCTCGGCTGATATACTTCCCATTCGCTACCAAGCCGGTCTCCCACAAAGAGCTCTTCTTCCAAAAACTCCAACTTCCCCGGCGTGATCTCTGGAGGCACTTGGTGTGTACTCTCATCAATCACCAGCAGCCAGCCAGCGCGAGAATGGGCCTCGCCAGCAGAAGGGATGGGTATCGCATCGCCCGGAGAAAACAGTGCCGCGTGCTGGAAGCCAGGGATGTGGTACGCCACCAAGTGCGACTTAGCGGGGTCCAATCC
>JALGTS010000006.1 GCA_029821255.1 Candidatus Zipacnadia bacterium | reverse complement strand
CTATTTGCTTTACTGGCCGGGCGTTGCCGTCCAGATCTGCGCGGTTTCCATATTTCTGCTGCGGTTACGAGAAGCCTGGACTTTGGATAAGGTGGATGAAGTGTGGCCGGAACAGGAAGCCGAATTTGTTGCTGCCGAACCAGAGGATCGCGCTGAGCGTCAGCGCGTGCTGTTGGCGGCACTTAAAGAATCGGGCGAGCCTGATCAGACCAAACCAGTCGATCATCAGGCGACGGAGGGTGCTGGCTTTTATGAGGACGTGGGTTCGTCGCTGTCGCCACCTTTGCCTTTTGGGCGACCAGACGGTGAGAAGGCAGCCAGAGAGTTTACGGGTAGAGAGGACAACTCGCCTGACGAGACATCTCCCATATCTACGGTCGGCGAAGAGTTTGCCGAAAAAATAGTAGAACACCAGGAGGGGGAGGCCAGGGCAGCACAGCCCGTCGTTGTGGAGCCTACCGATGCCCGACTGCTGGCAGAATATTCGGCCTCTGGCATCACGCCGTTTGCGGGTGGTGTTCTGGTCTGGGGTGGTGAGTTTACCGTGGATGATGCCAGACTGAGCCAGACTGTGGCTACATTGCTGGTGGATGCTTCGGCCTTGGGGCAGGCTGCTGGCCTTGGGCCGATAGAGTTGTTGTTGATTGAGGCTGAGGGTGGCTGTTGGGCGTTGAGCTCGGGCCTGGCCCTTGATGATTGGTGGGTTGGGCTAATGCAGCCGGCGGCTGACAGTCTCGGAAAGGTGGCTGTCGCCGTACGGGAGGCTGTAGCCGGGGTGCAAGATGCCGAAATGCTGCCGGAAATGAGCTATGCTCCGGCACCTTCGCCCGCTCGCCGGTCGGTGACGACGCAACAGGTGTCTCACCCGTTGGCCGACTCCCTATTAGAGCAGTGGAAGTTGCAGTTGAGCCTCGCCACTACTGATGAGGGGACGGTGCTGACTGCCTTACCCTGTGGCGCTGATGCGGCTGGGGTAGCGGGCTGGGCATTGGGTCTGTGGCAGGCGAGCCATCAGTTAGCTGATGTTACGCAGTGGCACCAGGTGCAGAGGGTGCTGGTTGGAGGTAAGGTGGCTGCAGCCGCTGTCGGCAGAGCCAGCTGGCAGGGCCAACCGGCGGTATTAGCGACATCGTCTCGCGACACCGTTCGGGTCGCAAGTGCCGGGGTACTTCTGACGCAGCTTGCCCGTAAACTGGACGACTTTGGGCCCCAGTATCGTCCTGCTAACCTCCGTGACGGGCCAGATTCAACTGGGGGGGAAAAATAGATAACTGGAGCGAATTGATTAGAGGTCAGCTAATATGAATCAAATCACGATCGCGCCTTCAATGTTATGTGCTGATTTTGCCAGACTCGGTGAGCAGACCCGTCAGGTAGAGGAAGCGGGGGCGGATTGGCTCCATTTTGATATTATGGACGGCTGGTTTGTTGAGCACATAACATTCGGTCCGCTGGTTATTGATGCCTTACGTGGCCAGACTGATCTGCATTGCAATGCCCATCTGATGGTCGGCAATCCCGCCAGCCACATTCAGAGCTTCGCCCGAGCCGGTGCCGACTCCGTGTTAATCCAGCGCGAAGTGGTGAGCCAGCCGGCCCAGTTGCTGAGTCGGATTCGTGATCTTGGTCTGATGGCTGGTCTGGTCTTCAATCCAGCGACGCCGCTTGCGGGTCTGGAAAGCATTGCTGATAAGCTGGATATAGTGCTGATTATGACTGTTGAGCCGGGGACAGCAGGCCAGAAGTTTATGCCGGCAGTGCTGCCCAAGGTCCGGCAGGCCCGCCAGTTGCTTGATGAAGTAAATCCGGAGGCCCGGATTATGGTTGATGGCGGGGTTGATGACCAGACAACTCCGGAGCTGGTAGCGGCAGGTGCGGAAATTCTGGTTTGCGGGTCGTACCTCTTCCAGCATCCCGATGGGCTGGCCGCCGCCATCCAGTCGCTGCGCGATGCGGCTGGTAGTACTGAATGATCCGCTCGTGAGTTTAGCCGCCCAAGTATAGTTCGCAGGCGTCAACTAAAGGTCGATTCATCGCTCCGAATCGACCTTTTTTCTTCGTCAGGCCCCCTCCGCCTCGGCAAGTTGTCTTTTTTGGCTATTTCTCTTGACATGATTTGGTTTTTGGTATATAATGGTATCGCAAGGATTGGTACGGGTTATGCTGGAGTAAGGCGGACTAATATGATGGAGCTGCTCGGGGCAACAATTCATAAGCTGGATTCAGCAGGTCGGCTGAAGTTGCGAGAGCACCACATAGAAAACCTGACGCCGACAGTGGTGCTGGCTTGTGGATTTGACAACTGCATTAACCTGTTTGTGCCCCAGGCGTGGAATCTGTACAGGCAACAATTTGCGCGTGTGGATACCGGTTCACTTGATCCTGACCTGCACGACCTGCGGCGACTGTTGGTAGCTACCGCGGTGGAGTGCAATATTGATGACCAGGGCCGGATCAAGATTCCTGAGTCGTTGCTCCGCTGGGCGGGTCTGGCTGGTTCTGAACGGGAAGCTCAGGTTATCTGCCTGGATGACCGCTACGAGATCTGGGAGGTGGGCAGGTACAACGAATTCCTGACCGAGCGAGGCAAGCAGCTCAAGGAGATTGCCCGTCAACTTTTCCGCAAGCAAGGCGATGGGCCGGTAAGCGGGGGGCTGTAGGTTGCGCCAGCCACGACATCGGCCGGCTATGCCCGAGCAGGTAGTAGCGTACCTTGACATCCAGCCCGCAGGAACCTACGTTGACATGACGGTTGGCAGCGGCGGCCATGCCCGGCTGATTCTACAGGCATCTGCTCCCACCGGGCAGCTTATTGCGATAGATCGTGATGCGCAGGCTCTTGAGATGGCCCGGCAGCAGTTAGCCGAATTTGGCCAGCGAGTGAAGTTCTTCCAGCGGCGTTTTTCTGAGCTGCCAGATGTGTTGGCTGAGGCCGGGGTTGAGCAGGTTAACGGTATTCTTATTGACACTGGAATCTCAATGGATCAGATGCTGGATTTGGAGCGCGGTTTTAGTTCCCGTAGCCGTAGTTCGTTGGATATGCGTATGGACCGTCGCCAGAAGCTGACCGCTTATGACGTGGTCAATCGTTACTCGCAGCAGCAACTGTATAGGGTCCTCAGGCTTACCGGGAGGGAGCGGGAGGCAAGGAAGGTGGCATCACGGATCGTGTCGTTCAGGGAGGGGAGCGGCCCGATTCGGACTACTGCTCAGCTCGGAGAACTGATCGCAGCAACTGTCGCTAAACGGGACTGGGGAAAGCATCGTAACCCGGCCGCCCGCTACTTAATGGCGATAAGAGTCGAAGTAAATGATGAAATAGATGAGCTGCGCCGGGGATTGCAGGTTGCAGTCGAAGCTCTTCAGCCAGCACAAGGGCGCCTGGTAGTTCTAACTTGGGCCGGTCATGAGCATGGGCTGGTTCGGCGCGAGCTTCGCCGCCTGCAACACCCTTGTACTTGTCCTCCCGCCCTCCCCTGTCGTTGCGGTAAGCAGCCGCTTATTGAGCTGGTTGTGGACAAGCCGCTAAGCCCAAGTGAAGCCGAGGTGAGGCGCAATCCATCCAGCCACTCCTGTCGGCTACACGTAGCCCAGGCCCTGGGTACTACCAAGCAATCAGGTTACAAACAGGCAATAGAGGGCGACAGGCAGATGGGATATGACATATAAGTTGTGAAGGTGAGTGCCAGTCACAATAGCTTCAGCACAAGCAATGCAACAGCAACCACCGCGCAAATCACAGTCCAATAGCGCCCTGCATTATACACAGTTTGGTGCAGGGAATCAAGTAACATTGGAACCAACATCCAAGCTCTTGGTTTGCAGTACTATTCAAAGCCCGGCACTCACCTTCTGATTACTGGAGGTGCGGCTATAACCTGCGGGTTGGACCTGTTCTCAAAGGAGGTTCCGGTAGTGACCGCCAATGCGGGGCAAGCTGCTCAAATTGCGAGTCGCAATCGTGCAAGGCTACGCATTATCTGGTGGGAGATCATCTGGCCCGGTTTGATTATCACGTGTATCGGCCTGGCCAGTATTCTCTTCCTTGTTTCCTGCGCCCGCGTATCAGAACTTGAACTACAAGTAAGCGATTTGCAGGAACAGATTGACCAGGAAATGAGCAGGCAGCACCGACTCTCCCAACAGATAGCACAACTGTGCAGTCACCGGCGTCTGCGTGAGTTTGCCCAACAGACAGGCATGGTCTTCGAGCCGGAGGGTACCGACTTAGTGCAACTACCAGCTCTGCCCGAACAACGGCGCACCATATCGGCCGTTACTCCTCATGTCGAAACTATAGCCAAGCGTCCCCCTGCCAGCCGGCTTGCGCCGGTCTTCTGATGAGTATGTTACGGTCGCTGAGGCATTTTGCAGAGTGCCTGAAGACGATCCAGAGATGGGCAGGCTATCAGAGTCCGACTTCGGGTAGGCTATACCCTCATCATTCATTGCTTAGGGGCTATGATAGTGAATAATAGCAGTGCTGCTCATACCTCGGCCAATTCGTCAACAGCCTACAGTTACATTTCTCCGCACCACCAGGCGCTACGCAGGCTACTGATATTTGTCATCCTGATAGCGACGGCTCTGGCGATTCGTGTTATCTATATCCAGGTTTTTCGGCGCGACTACTTTCTCCAACTGGCTGAGGCTCTCAGCTCGCCGAATCAGCCGCTCGCCGGTCAACCGGGTGCCCTCCGCGATTGTAGAGGACGCATCTTGGCTGACAGCGTCGTTACTGCTTCTGTGAAAGCAAACCCGAAGCTGATACGGCAAAACTACGATGTGACAGCTGTCAGCCGATATCTCAGCAGCGCATTAGGTTTGACGGTGGACCAAGTGGAAGAGAAGTTGAACAGCGAACGCGATTTTGTTTATCTCAAGCGTCGCGTCCCTCTGGCCATCTCGCAGAGGATTATGGCGGAACATTTGTCGGGCATTTCCCGGGATTTGGAGTATAAGAGGCTCTATCCTGGAGGGGCTGTGGGATGTCATCTGCTGGGCTATTACAGCAGTGATCATCGTCCTCTGGGTGGGGTAGAATATCAATACCGCTTCGTGATTGAGGGGCAGCCCGGCACCCCGCAACGTAACCAAGATGCCTGGGGACGCACCATCGTAGGGCTGGAGAACCAGCCGGCGTTGCCGCCGGTGCCTGGTAAGGACCTGGTCCTGACGGTGGATTGGGACCTGCAGAAGGTGGTTGAGGATGCATTGCAGCAATGTTGGGATTACCAGCGGCCGGATCAGGCTACGGTTCTGGTTATGGATCCCGATACTGGTGCAATCTTGGCGATGGCAGCTCGGCCTAACTATGATCCGAATCAAATTGCCTCGGCGGCGACCGGCGTTACTCGTGTGGATATCCCTAAGGGCAATCTGATTAACTTGTCTGTCAGCCGTGAATATGAGCCAGGTAGCACTTTTAAGGTGTTACTGGCCGCCGCCGCCTTGGAGACCGGCGCAGTTACTCTCAGTGATACCTTTGTCTGCCCGGGGACGATACAGTTGGGGGGTAAGCCTCTTAAATGCTGGGGGCGGTGGGCTGCGACGGGGCATGGTCGTTTGAATCTGGCCGACACCCTTGCCAAGTCGTGTAACGTCTGCGCGGCGCAGATCGCGCTGAGGATTGGGGCGGAGCGCTATTGCCAGTTTTTGCGCCGCTGCGGTATTGGTCAGCCTACTCGTATTGGGCTGCCCGGTGAAGCAGATGGCAGACTCCAGGCTCCCGGCGATATGTACAAACGCGATCTCGCCAACATCGGCTTCGGTCAAAATGTGGCCGTTACTGACGTCCAACTGGTAGCAGCTATCTGTGCTGTGGTCAATGGCGGACGGCTAATGCAGCCGCATGTAGTTGATCGGGTACTGAATCCTGATGGGACAACGTACCGACAGGTTGCGCCGGTGCTTATCCGTCACGTGTGTTCACAGGAAACTTCTCGAACTGTGCGACGGTTGCTCCGTGGTGTTGTTGAGAAATCCTATGGCACTGGTCACTGCGCCCGTATTCCGGGTGTGGCAGTGGGTGGGAAGACCGGAACAGCCCAGATCTGGGACCCGCAGAAGAAAGAATATCGCCCCAACCAGCATATGCTTAGTTTTGTGCTGGTGGCGCCGGTGGACACCCAGCCGCAATTTGTTATACTGGTAACTGTGCGCAATCCGAAAAAGGGTCGTTACGCCTCCCAGGTGGCAGCACCAGTGGCCCGTGCGATTGCTGTGTATATGCTGCGGGAGCGCGGCCTGATACCGCCGGAGGTCCTACCCAAGCTGAATAGTCCTTAACAACCGGGGGCAACAGGCAGGTAGGCAGTTGTGGGAAAACAGAAAAGTTTAGACAATCTCACCGAGCGCTGGGCGCAGACGCGGCGCCTGGTTGCTGACGAGCCGATTACGGGTGTGACTACTGACTCACGCCGAGTTGAGCCAGGTAATCTGTTTGTGGCAATTGAAGGATATGCTGCCGACGGTCACGACTTCATTACTGAGGCTGTTCAGCGCGGGGCGGGGGCTATTGTCTTCGCAAGAGAAAGCTACGCTGACCTGATTCCCGATGGCGTCAGTGCGGTCCGTGTGGCTGACTCGCGCCGCGCTGCCGCCGAGATTGCAGCCCAGTTCTGGGGTTACCCTTCTAACGAGCTGGTGCTGGTTGGCATAACGGGAACTAATGGAAAGACTACCACTGCCTTCCTGGTAGATAGCATCTTTCGTGCAGCCGGTGCCAGGACCGGGCTTTTAACCACTCCTGCCTGGTTCGTATGTGGCCAGGAGCTTGAAGCGAAACTTACCACTCCCAGCAGTGCCGAACTGCAAAAGCTACTGGCGCAGATGCGGGAGGCCGGGGCAACTCATGTGACTATGGAAGTCTCCTCCCATGGTCTGGTGCAGCAGCGGACTTGGATGTGTCAGTTTGATGCTGCCATATTCACCAACCTTACCCAAGATCACCTTGACTTCCACACTGACCTGGAGGACTATTTTGCTGCCAAGTTGCGTCTGTTCACCGATTATGCGGAGTTGGCTGAGCCCAATAAGGTGATGGCTGCGATCATAAACGTTGATGACGTTTTCGGCAAACGCATTGTCCAGCAAACTCCTGCACCAACTGTCACTTATGGCTTGGACGAGGCAGCACAGGTTAGCGCGTCCCGCATCCGAGTGGGCACCGGCGGGATAGATTTCCTGCTATCTTTGCCCGATCACAAACCAACCCCGGTCAAGCTGAATCTGATGGGGAGCTTCAATCTGTATAATGCGCTGGCTGCGGCGGCCTGCAGTTGGAGGTTGGGAGTTGAGCTGGGCACTATTGTTACCGGCTTGGAGCAGTTAGAGGGTGTTCCGGGGCGCTTTGAGCGGATTGATGAAGGTCAGGATTTCACCGTTATTGTAGACTATGCGCATACGCCTAACGCTCTAAAAAGTGTCTTGCAGGCAGCCCGCGAGCTGGCCCCGGCGCGGCTGCTGTGCGTCTTTGGTTGTGGTGGCGACCGCGATGCCGGCAAACGCCCGCAGATGGGCCGGATCGCCACTTCATTGAGTGATTTCACTGTGATCACCTCGGATAACCCCCGTTCGGAAGAACCAGAGGCGATTATTGACCAGATTAAAGTGGGAGCAGTGGGCGACAACTATATGATTCAGCCGGATCGGAGACGGGCCATCTTTATGGCTGTCCAGCGCTGTCAGCCGGGCGATATCCTGGTTATCGCGGGCAAGGGGCATGAGACTTACCAGATAATTGGCGACCGGAGAATTGCATTTGATGACCGGGAAGTGGCCCGCGAGGCCATCGTCCAGCTCGGCGACGAGACTTGAGCAGAATAATATGAGAATCACTTTGAAACAAGTTGCTAAGGTGACCAATGGCGAGTTACGGGGTGGTAATGGTACGCGGCAAATTAGCGGCGTAAGTACCGACAGCCGCACCATCCAGCCTGCGGAGCTGTTTGTAGCCTTATGTGGCGAATGCTTTGATGGGCATAACTTCGTTGCTGAGGCTTTCGCCCGAGGTGCGGCAGCAGCGGTCGTTGAGCGCGAACCATCTGAGCTGAGTGGTGAGAAGCCCCTGATCATAGTCAAGGACACCTTGCGCGCTTACGGCCAGCTTGCGGGTTGGTATCGCAACCAGCTTGATGTAACAGTAGTGGCTGTCACTGGCAGTGTAGGCAAGACCACGACCAAGAATATGATCGGCTCGATTCTGGCCAAGTATGGCCCAACGTTAGTAGCTCCGGGAAACCTCAACAATGAAATAGGCGTACCGCGTGTGTTGCTCTCGCTGACTGCCCAACATCGGTATTGCGTGGTGGAAGTAGCTATGCGCGGCGCGGGCGAAATCGGCTATCTCGCGCGAATGGCTTCCCCCCGGGTAGGTGTTATCACTAATGTAGGGGAGACTCATCTGGGCATGCTGGGTAGCCGGGATGCTATTGCCCAGGCCAAAGCCGAGCTGCTGGAGGCTCTGCCGGATGAAGGCAGGGCTGTGCTCAATGCTGATGACTTCTACTACAACCTTTTTGTGGAACTGTCTCCGTGTCCGACAGTATCATTCGGTTACCATCTCGGGGCGGATGTGCGGATTGCAGAGGTGAAACTTCGTGGACTTCAAGGCGCGGAGTTTGCTTTGCAGTTCGGTATGGAGACTGTACCGCTGCAGATCAGCCTCCCCGGGGAGCATAATGTAGTGAATGCAGCGGCGGCAGCGGCGACGGCCTGGGCTGTGACTGGCTCCACTGCTAATATCGCTGCCGGCCTGGCTGATTGTCCTATTGCCGAGATGCGCACGGAGATTGTGCACACCTCTCAGGGAGCTACTGTAATCAATGATGTCTACAACGCTGCTCCCCGCTCGGTAGCCGCAGCACTAAGAATGCTTTCGGCTGTTGAGGGCCGCAAAATATTTGTGTTCGGAGATATGCTGGAGTTAGGCGAAGCTACTGAGGAGGAGCATCGCCACATCGGGCGGTTATGTGTGGAAGAAGGTATCTACTGGTTGATAGGCGTGGGGCGCTGGAGTGCCCTTGCTGTTGAAGAGGCGACAGCCGGCGGCCTACGCGCCGACGTGGCCGAAAGCGCTGAGGAGGCGGTCGCTCTTATTCGTCCTGAACTTACTGCGACTGATGTGGTCTTAGTAAAAGCTTCGCGGGCTATGGCCCTGGAGCGGGTAGTTGAAGGATTGATGGCTGATGAGTGAGCTATCGGGGTTGGCGACCGTCTTTACCGGAGCCCTATTGGCATCGGGGAGCTTGACGGCTATAAATCTGGCGGTGTCTCGTCGACTGAATTGGCGGGCGCGAGTGCGGGAGGATGCTCCGAGCCGTCACCAGCGCAAGCAGGGGACACCTTCAGCCGGCGGACTGGCTATTATTGCAGTTGTGCTGACTGCTGGTATGGTCGTGGTGAGATCAACCGGCTTCTTCCAGTGGCAGATCGGAGCAGTGCTGTGGCTGGCAGCGGTGTTCGCGGCACTTGGCTTCGCTGACGACTATCTGAAGTTGCGCAGTAGCTCTACGCTGGGCATCAGAGCTCGCTACCGCTTGTCAGTTGAAGTAGTCATGGCCCTGGGCTTTGTCTGGGTAGCAGTGGGATTCATGCCGGCGAATCAAAGCTCGGTGTTGGGATTCGCGGGACTACCGCTCGCAGCACATATCATATTAGGAGTATTAGTGGTGGTAGGTAGTGCCAACGCAGTCAACCTCACCGACGGGCTAGATGGGCTGGCTGGTGGATTGACTGCGATCTGTGCTGGTGGGTTGGCTGTGGTCTGTTTGATTGTAGGAGCTGACCACTTGGCGGGGCTCTGTGCCGTGATGGCAGGTGCAGCCGCTGGCTTCTTGTGGTTCAATTGCTACCCGGCGCAGATATTTATGGGTGATGTCGGCAGCCTGGGTCTGGGAGCGCTACTGGGAGGAATTGCCGTCGCTGGCGGCATTGAGTTAGTATTTGCTTTGATTGCAGTGGTGTTTGTTGCAGAAACCCTGAGTGTGATGATTCAGGTGATTTGGTTCCGCTGGACGGGCCGAAGAGTTTTTGCAATGACACCTATTCATCATGCTTTTGAACTACGCGGCTGGGCTGAGCCGCAGACAGTGGTTCGCTTTTGGCTGGTGGGGTTGGGGGCGGCGTTGGCCGGTATTGCCGTTGCTGCCAATCTTGTTTAGGGTAATAATATGACTATTCCTACACATACAGTTTTCGCCCAGCCACCCGATCTCGGTGGTAAGCGTATTGCAGTCATTGGGTTGGCGCGGACTGGTCTGTCCTGTGTGCGATTTCTGGTCAGGCAAGGTGCGCAGGTTGTCGGTGCTGATGCCAAGCCAGCCGATCAGATAGCTGATTCAATTCACGAAGTTGTAAGTTTGGGAGCTGAAGTTGTTGCCGAATTCCACGAGCTGGAGCAGTTAGCTAGTCACGACTTGGTGGTGGTCAGTCAAGGAGTGCCCTACGACCACCCGGCTTTGACCCAAGCGCGTGCCGCAGGAATTGCTGTAATAGGTGAGCTGGAGCTGGCCTATCGCTTTTGCCCGGTGCCTATGATCGCCATTACGGGTACCAACGGAAAGGGTACGACTACGACGATGACCGGTTTGATGCTTGATGCTGCCGGTATTGTCAACGTAGTTGCGGGCAATATTGGGCTGCCGGTGATCAGCCAGATTGAGCGTGCTCGGCGCGCGCAGATAGTCGTCGCCGAAGTTAGCAGCTTTCAGCTTGAGACCATCCAGCATTTCCATCCCTGGATAGCTGTTTTGCTCAATATAGCACCTGATCACTTAGACCGACATGCTAACCTGGAAGAATATGTTGCCGCCAAGCTACGTTTATTCGAAAATCAGACAGCTGATGATTACAGTGTGCTCTGTATTGATGATTTAGCTGTGGCTGCCCTGCGCCACCGAATCTCCGGGACGGTACTAACTGTCTCGACCAGCTTATCTGCTACCTCCGGGCGGGTTGAGAACGATTACTTGGTCATTGACTCCGGCTCTGGGCCGCAGCAGATTTTGCCCCGAAGTGAGATGCCCATACCGGGTGAGCACAATATAACGAATGCACTGGCTGCTGCCTTGACTGCCTCTCTGTGTGGGGCCACCAGTCAGCAAATAGCGGAGGGATTGAAACGATTTACCCCCGCCGATCACCTACTGAGGGAAGTTGCCCAGGTGCAGGGCGTACGATTTGTTGATGATTCAAAGGCTACCAATACTGCTGCCGCTATAGCCGATCTTAGTACGCTATCCGGGCCCCTGCTGGCTATTGTTGGTGGGCAGGGCAAAGAGGTTGATTTTTCCCAGTTCGGGCAACATTTGGCTCGCAGATGCCGTTTTGTCTGCTTGATTGGGGAAAGCGGACCGGCAATTGAAGCGGCTATCGGAGCGGGTACTGCTACCATGCAGGCCGCCAGCTTGGAAGAGGCTGTAGAAGAGTGCTACCGCCGTGCTCAGCCGGGTGACACTGTGGTGTTGCTGCCCGGCTGTGCCAGTTTTGATATGTTTGAGGACCAAACCCACCGTGGCGAGCAGTTCATCCGTGTGGTGCGGCAAATTGCCCAACGCGAAGCCAAGCCGGAGGTGTAAGCCGTGGTCGGCGTTGCCCAATCCCGTGATCTCACCGCAGCCGGCTCAGAGCAGACGACGAGCTGGTACGGCCGCGAGGGCCGTCGCTTTCTGCTGGTTGTGTACGGGTTGGTGGTACTGGGGATTGTTTTTGTCTTCTCTGCGAGCTTTCCGCGGGCTGGTCGCCCGGTGCCTTACCATAGTGATCCCTACTGGTTTTTCAAAAGTCAGTTGAAATATGCTGGCATTGGTCTGGTTGCCATGATAGTAGTCAGCCTGGTGCCGTTGAAGTGGATTAAGTGGTTAAGTCGTCCCGCTTTTCTGATAGGACTAATTCTGACGGCAGCAGCAGCGATTTGGGGCAGGAGTGTCGGTGATGCCCGCTGCTGGATATGGGGTATACAGCCGTCCGAGTTTGCCAAGATTGCCTATGTTGCGGCAGTGGCCACTCTGTTAGCCCAGGGTGCGATCAACCGGCAAAATGCATATCGGGTAGTTCTTCCTATGATTGTTGCCACTGCTCTGATGCTGACTGTGCTGATGAAGCAGCATGACCAGGGCATGGCGCTGCTGATAGTTTTGCTGGCACTGGCTTTGGCCTATATTGGGGGGGCTCGCCTGCGTTATCTGGTGCCCGTAGCCGCGGGTGTATTGGGTGGGGCCTTTATGTATTGCTCTACTAAGCCATATATCGTTGCGCGGGTTGAAGCCTGGCTTAATCCCGAAGAATATGTCCGTGGAGCCGGGAATCACATTTTGCATATGCTGATTGCTATCGCCCGGGGCGGACCTTGGGGGACGGGCTTGGGTATGAGTCCAGATAAGTGGAAGGGCTTACCGGTGCCTCACACCGACTCGATATATTGTGTAATCGCTGGCGAACTGGGATTATGGGGAGCGTTGGGACTGATAGTGGTTATTGTGATGGTTACTGTGCTGGCCTTCGAGATAGCACGGCGTAGCAACAGTCGCCTGGGCTACTTCCTTGCTGCTGGCATCGGTATTAGTTTGACGCTCCAGGCGTTGGTCAATATCGCTGTTGCCACGGCCGTCGTTCCTCCGACTGGTCTTACGCTTCCCTTTATCAGCGCCGGTGGCAGTAGTCTGGTCAGCTCCTTGATTGGGGCGGGGCTGGTGCTGGCAGTGGCTCGTGACAATGAGAAACATGCAAGGCGGCGATGACGTGTGAGCGCCAGAGTTGTGCTGGCAGGTGGCGGAACTGCTGGTCATCTCTTTCCGGCCATCGCTGTTGGCGAGCAGCTCGCCGAGGCTGATGCCGAAATCCTTATCATCGCTGCCTCTTCGGATCAGGATGATACTGTTCTGGCTCAAAGCGGCCTGCCGGCTGCGTTCATCTCGGCACGGCCCTTCCCGTATCAACTGTCCTGCCAGATGGTGCCCAGCATCGCGGGCCTATTGCGGGCATTGCTACAGGCTATCAGCCTGCTACGGCGTTTTCGTCCCACGGTGGTCCTTGGTACGGGCGGATATGTGGCCGCACCGGTGGTCATGGCGGCCTGGTTGTTGCGAATTCCGCGAGTAGTTCACATCGGCGATGCCTATCCCGATCGCACAGGACGGCTACTCAGCCGAGGAGCACAGTTAGTCACACTGGCATTCCCTGGGACAGTCCGATACCTTCCAGGGCGAAGGATAAAGTACGTTGGCATTCCGGTGCGCCGCCAAATACTATCCGCCACTCCTGCCCAGGGTCAAGAGTTGCTGGGACTGGAACCCGATAGATTCACGGTGCTGGTCACCGGTGGTAGCCAGGG